>NZ_JAUBOJ010000045.1:0-28798 GCF_036700185.1 Microcoleus sp. BM001215392
GGTGTAAATAATTCAAGGTTTGTAGGTATCGGCTCCATCCCTGTAAAAAAGGGCTCCATCCCTGACTACGAACAAATCAAGCGTAATTGTCAAATTACTTAACATACTTTGTTTGATTAGCGCCTACTTACTTAGTACCCGATCTTTCTGAGAAAGGCTATATGTATTACCTGCGTTTCCTGTTGCTAATTCTACTGCTGCCTCTGGTTGCGTGCGATCGAGCAAAAGATGCCACAGCCACTCCCGTACCCGCCCCAAGCCCGCTGTCGCAAATTCCCTCGCCAGTACCGCTGACCAATGTTCGTACCGCTCAAATTCTGCCCACCAAACCGCTTTCCCCGCAGCCAATCCGCATTGTTGCAACTGCTTTGCCGCAGCCTTTCGCCACCCAAAGCGCCTCGAAACCTGCTCAAGTAGTACCAATTCCGCCATCGCCATTGCTACAAGTGCCTCCTGGCTTTGTCGTCAACGTTTTTGCTGACAATTTAGACGCTCCCCGATGGCTGGCTTTGACGCCGACAGGAGATGTTTTGGTAACAGAAACCAGGCAGAATCGGATTAGGCTGCTGCGCGATGCCAACGGTGACGGTGTTGCTGAGGTAAACATGACTTTTGCCAGCGCCCAAAACAAGTTAAATATTCCCTTTGGTATGGCTTTTGCCGATCGCTATTTTTTCCTGGGAAACACCGCTGAAGTCCGCCGATTTCCCTACACAAAAGGGCAGGAACAATTAACAGGTAGCGGTGAAAAAATTGCCGATTTACCGGGCGGCGGTTACAACCAACACTGGACGCGAAATGTGGTAGTTTCTCCCAACAACCGCCAGTTGTTTGTATCAGTTGGTTCTCAGTCTAATGCCGATGCCGAACCGCTACCGAGGGCGTCCGTGCAAGTGATGAATTTGGACGGCACCAACCAACAAACTTTTGCTTCAGGTTTGCGAAATCCCGTGGGATTGGATTTTCACCCAAAAACCAATCAACTCTACACAACAGTCAACGAACGCGACGGTTTGGGAGATGATTTGGTGCCGGATTACTTGACAAGAATTCGTCAAGGCGAGTTTTACGGCTGGCCTTACGCTTATTTTAAGCCGAATTTGCTCGACCCGCGCCACGTCAAAAATGGAACTAGCGATCGACCTGATTTAGCAGCAAAAACATTGATGCCGGACGTTTTGTTTCAGGCGCATTCGGCAGCTTTGGGATTGCAATTTTATGACGGTAAAACGTTTCCTAAAAGATTCCTGAATGGGGCGTTTGTGGCGTTTCGCGGCAGTTGGAATCGCAATGCTGGAACTGGTTATAAAATTGTGTTTGTACCTTTTAATGCCGCAACCGGACGCCCTCAAGGTTATTATGAGGATTTTCTGACGGGTTTTCTGACAGATCCGTCGGGCCCGAAAACTTGGGGGCGGCCTGTTGGTTTGTTGGTTTTACCTGACGGAAGTTTGCTGTTTACTGAGGAGGCCAACAACCGGATTTATCGGGTGCAGTACCGCGGCGGGGACTCTTGACACCAGAGCTCGATCGACCTCAAAAATATTCTGCTACTTACCAGAAAGAATAGGTTGAAAGCGGTAACCCTTGTAGCGAGAAATTAAAATCAGACTATTCATTACTCCAATCCTCGGACTTTTAGGTAGAGGTCGCCCTCAAGCGGTCAACTCTCAACTTTCAACTCTCAACTATCATCTCTGTTCTGTTAAGATCACTCAATATCTTGACAAGCAGCCCGATCCATGCAGACTCTCAAACCATCAAACCGACCTTTCAACCCTCAAGATACATATCCCTGTCCCGTGTGCCGCACCGGTGAAATTTCCACCATGCCGATGATGGAGGCCCTGGCTTGCAACTTCTGCCAGCACATTTTTATCGCCAGCGTTGAAAGACAATCGCTGAAAATGGCCGATCGCCAACCGCCGGTCACTTGGCACTGGAACGGCAAAAAATGGATAGGAGCACACCTCGAAGGCTTACAATTAGGATGGCCCTATTTTGCAGCGGCGATCGGTCTGATCTTCCTTCCTACCAGCTTACTCGGACTTTCAGCTTACTACTTTGCCCCGGTTCCCGGCAGCCGCTTGTCGTGGTTCCCCGCAGCTTGGACGGGCTTAGCTTTTTTGTCCCATTTAGGCATTGTGCTGTGGTTGGTAGTAGAATTTTATCAATTTCCGACGATCGCTTACTTCAGAGCCTGGGGGCGCAGGATTCGCCGGCACTAGCTGGATGTTGTCAGACGGGCGATCGACCTCAACCGCCCACCAGCATCAATTCAGCTAAAATTAGAGGCGATCGCAAAACTCAACTCCAAATCTGCACCACTAAAGCTATAATCGTTAGCTATTCTAAATACTCAGATACGAGCGCATAGCGATTTGTGAGGAGAGCGATGAACATACTTGGAATCTCGGCGTATTACCACGACAGCGCCGCCGCCTTAATTTGCGATGGAGAAATTGTCGCCGCAGCGCAGGAAGAAAGATTTTCCCGCAAAAAGCACGACGCCAGATTTCCCAAGAATGCGATCGCCTATTGCCTGAAAGAAGCGAACATAGAATTGCGGGAACTCGATCGCATAGTCTTTTACGATAAACCTTTAGTCAAATTCGAGCGCCTTCTCGAAACCTACTTAGCCTACGCACCCAAAGGTTTTCGCTCTTTCCTCACCGCCATGCCAATCTGGCTCAAAGAAAAGCTATACCTCAAAACCATGCTCAGAAGAGAGCTCGCATCCATGGCAAACTGCAAAACAAACAAACTGCCATCTCTGCTATTTACCGAACACCACCAATCCCACGCAGCCTCAGCATTTTTCCCCAGCCCGTTTCAAAAAGCCGCGGTTTTGTGCCTCGACGGCGTGGGCGAGTGGGCGACAACCTCCGTTTGGCTAGGAGACGGCAACCAACTGACACCTCAGTGGGAAATCGACTTTCCCCACTCCTTGGGTTTGCTTTATTCAGCTTTCACCTACTACACAGGCTTCAAAGTCAACTCTGGTGAATACAAACTCATGGGCTTAGCGCCCTACGGCGAACCCAAGTTTGTAGACAAAATTCTCACCCATTTAATCGACCTCAAAGATGACGGAACTTTTCGTTTAGACATGGATTATTTCAACTACACAGTTGGCTTAACCATGACAAATCAGAAGTTTGACGAACTATTTGAAGGCCCGCCGCGCAAAGCTGAAGGAAAATTGACCCAGCGGGAAATGGACATTGCAGCATCCATTCAAGTTGTTACCGAAGAAGTTGTTTTGCGGCTTTGCAGAACAGTTAAAAAAGAATTGGATGTCGATTATCTTTGTCTCGCAGGCGGCGTTGCTCTCAACTGCGTTGCTAACGGCAGACTCTTGCGGGAAAATATTTTCAAGGATATTTGGATTCAGCCGGCGGCGGGAGATGCTGGCGGTGCTTTGGGCGCGGCTTTGGCGATTTGGTATCAGTATTGCGAACAAACTCGTACTGTTGCTGATGAGTCACCCGTTGCAAATAAGATTAAGGAGGAGAGGACCCAAGTCCTTACTACGAACGGGGAGGAGAAGACTGAAGTCCTGAGTGCGAACCAAGCTGTAGCAACCGTGGCGAAGTCTGTGGCTCATTTAACTTGTCACGACAAAATGCGCGGCTCGTATTTGGGGCCCCAGTTTACTGACACAGAAATTCAGGAATATTTGGATGCTGTCAAAGCCAGCTATCACCGATTGGACGATGCCGAATTGATGCCGCAGTTGGCGGAAATTTTGGCACAGGGAAACGTCGTCGGATGGTTCCAAGGGCGGATGGAATTTGGGCCGCGGGCTCTGGGCGGTCGATCGATCGTTGGCGATCCTCGCAATGCTAAAATGCAGTCCGTGATGAACCTGAAAATCAAATATCGGGAATCATTTCGACCTTTTGCACCGTCAATCTTAGCCGAACGAGTTGCGGATTATTTCGAGATTGACCATTCTAGCCCTTATATGCTATTGGTTGCTCCAGTCAAAGCCAGTCTCCGCATTCCCATGACAGCGGAACAAGAACAGTTGTTTGGCATTGAAAAGCTTAACATTCCGCGATCGGAAATTCCGTCTGTCACCCACGTCGATTACTCGGCTCGCATCCAAACCGTTCACAAAGAAACCAATCCTCGGTACTATGACTTAATCAGTCATTTTGAAGAGCGATCGGGATGTTCGATTTTAGTAAATACTTCGTTCAACGTCCGAGGCGAACCAATTGTTTGCACTCCTGAGGATGCTTACCGCTGTTTTATGCGAACTGAAATGGACTATCTGGTTTTAGAGAATTTCTTAATTCCTAAATCGGAACAAATTCCTTGGAAACAAGACGAAGCTTGGAAAAATGAATTTGAACTAGATTAGTCAGTTGACAGTTGACAGTTGACAGTTGACAGTTTGCAGTTGTTATTAGCTGAGATTCTTCCTTCTCCCCTCTTCCTTATTCCTTCTCCCCTCTTCCTTCTTCCTTCTTCCTTCCTTCTTCCTTCAACATGAGCGACGAAATAAAAAAACTCGATAACAAAGGCTTGCGCGATTTCGGGCTGCTAATTGGCGGCTTAATTGCGGTGCTGTTCGGTTTAGCCGTACCTTTACTGCGGCGGCATTCCATACCTTGGTGGCCCTGGGCAATCTGCGCCGTCCTAGTTGTGCTAGCATTAGTTGCGCCGAAATCCCTGAATCCGATTTATCACGGATGGATGAAGTTTGGACTGCTCCTCAACAAGATCGAAACGCCGATTATTTTGGGCATAGTTTTTTACCTGATAATTTGGCCGATGGGAGTTATCAAAGGCATATTTGGCGAAGATGCAATGCGGCGCAAACTAAATCCCAAAATGGATACTTACCGCGTCCCGAGTAAAGCAAGAACAAAAGTTAGCATGGAGCGTCCTTTCTAAGTGTTTGAATCAACAATAGACTTTCTCAAAGATTTGTGGGCGTTTATGAAGGAACGCCAAAAATATTGGTTGCTACCATTAATTGTGACTTTAGTCTTTTTAGGAGCTTTGATTGTATTGAGTCAGGGTTCTGTGATTGCTCCGTTTATTTACACGCTGTTTTGAAAGAATGAGCAAGTTGAAAACTTTGGGTGTCAATTTAGGTTTGACACTCGGCAGTTTATTCATGGGAGCGATAATTGGTGAAATAGGATTGCGAGTTGCTAGAGTTGAAGGCTACGCCAGAATAGGAGATGTCGCAGATTCTGCACCAACTCGTTTCCATACTGCCGATCGCGATTTGGGTTGGAAGCTCAAACCCGGCGTGTCGGGAGAATGGAAGGGCGAAGGTGCGAGTTTTGTACAGGTGAACAGTGAGGGTTTGCGCGATCATCGCGAGCACGCCAAAGCCAAACCTCCCAATACCTTGCGGGTGGCGGTTTTGGGCGATTCTTTCACCGAAGCAATTCACGTACCCGTTGAACAAACTTTCTGGTCGAAATTGGAACAAAAACTAAGCAATTGCAATGCTGTAAAAAGCCAAAAAAAAGTTGAGGTAATCAATTTCGGCGTCCAGGGTTACGGTACTGCTCAAGAATTGATAATGCTGCGCAAAAAAGTATGGGATTACAATCCTGATATTGTAGTTCTTGCCTTTTTTGTTGGCAATGATGTAATTAACAATTCGCCAAAATTAGAATACGACCTCTATCGACCATTTTTTAGATATGATGCTAGCGGCAAGTTGGTCGCGGATATGTCTTTTCGCAATTTGCCGCCGATCGATCGCAACCAAAATGCAGTTTCATTTGTAGACAGGATGCCCAGTTTTCTTGTCAACAATTCGCGCATCTTGCAGGTGATTAAAAAGGTAGATATAGAGGGGAAAAAGCGGCAGTTATCCGAGGATTTTACCGCTTTGAGTACCAAAAACTTCAATCCACCTCAGGATGCAGCTTGGGAAGATGCGTGGAGGGTGACCGAAGGCTTGATTGTGAAGATACACAATGAAGTCGTGCAGAAAAAGGCGGATTTCTTGCTCGTGACGATCGGAGCTCCGATTCAAGTCGATCGCGAGTCGGCCAAGCGGCAAAAGTTTATACAGGAACACAAAATTCAGGATTTGTTTTATCCCGACAGGCGGCTGGAAAAATTGGGTGCGCGCGAGGGTTTTCGCGTATTGAATTTAACGGAACAGTTCCAAGGTTACACCGAAAAATTTCAAGTTTGCGCCCACGGTTTTGATAATTCCGTACCCTGTGGGGGTCACTGGAACGAACTAGGACACCGGCTGGGCAGCATCCTGATCTACCGAAATTTGTGCGCAAATTTGCAGCAGTCTCAAGTCCCCAAAAAATAACCGCAATCAGTCAAATTTCATGAAAGATTCAACGCAGCTCGAAAAAGGTAAAAATATATTAACTTTAATCGCTGTTAATTTGGCGATCGCCTTTATTTGCCTGGAAGCTTTATCATTAGCTTTTTATTTTATCAACCAAAAGCAGTTTTTTTATACCAGAACTAAAGGTAAAGAAAAGGTAGTAGAAGATATCGAACGCCTCGGCATTAGGTTAGATGAATCAATCGTAGAAAGACTGCACCCGTTTTTTGGCTACGTCCTCAAACAAGGTGCTTTTACTAACGAAAAATTAAAATTAAAAGTCAACAAACACGGCTTTTTTTCCCTGTACGAGTATCCGTTTGTCAAAACCAATAAAAAACAATTTATCATCGGAATTTTTGGCGGTTCAGTTGCTAATAACTTTGCTGTAGATGAATATATAAATCAAAGATTGTCTAAAAAATTGCAGAGTTATGCAGAATTTGCCGATCGCGAAATTGTGATTTTAAATTTCGGCAACGGCGGTTACAAACAGCCCCAGCAATTATTAATTTTAAATTACTTTTTGGCTTTGGGTCAAGAGTTAGATTTAGTCATCAATATTGACGGTTTTAACGAAGTAGCACTGTCAAATTTAAATAACAAAGCCCAGCTAGAAATAGGAATGCCCAGCGTCCAGCACATACAGGGGCTGACGAGTTTAGCCAACAACAATTTATCGCCGTTGGCGATGAGTGCGATCGTCCAAATCAACGACAACAAACAACAGTTGAAAGCAGGTATTGACAAATTGCAAAATTGTCAATTTGCTTTGTGTCACGCCGTTACCTCGCTTAGAGTAAAACAATTAGTCAACAATTACCAGCAAGCAGTTGTCAAGTACGACGCACAAGTCAAACAAGCCAACTCAGATCCCGAAAAACAAAGTATAGTATACATTCCCAAAGCTGAGTCTGTTTTGGTGCAATCTGCCGCTTTTGACAAAATGGCGTCGCTGTGGTACGAATCGTCGATCGGCATGAATCAAATTTTAGCGAGTAGAAACATCAAATATTTTCACTTTATCCAGCCCAACCAGTATTATCGCACTCAGCGAGTATTTACTGCCAAGGAAAAGGAAATTGCCATCAGCAAAGAGAGTCCTTACATAGAAGGAGTGACAAAAGGTTATCCGGTGCTGTTGTCCAAAGTCAATGACTTGCAAAAAGCTGGGGTTAATATTTTTAGCGGAGTGAATATTTTGGACAATACAAAAGATACGGTTTACAAAGATGCCTGCTGTCACTATAATTCAGTGGGAGAGGAAGTATTGGCAAACTATGTTTCCAGTTCCATCATTAAAGTAGTGAGAAAGTCTAAATAAATATTTATGAAAGATTTTAAATTGAGTAACAAAACCCAAGAAATCCTCAAAATTACTTTGATTAACTTGGCGCTGTTACTTGTTTTCCTAGAGTTCGGTTCCCTCGGATGGTATTTTGTCAAGCACAAGCAATTTTTCTATACTAGATCCAAGGCGCAAGATAAGTCGGCTTTAGGAATTAATTTAGAAGGAGTGCGGCTGAATCAGTCTATTGTCAACAGGCTGCATCCTTTTTTTGGATTTATCGAAAAACCCGGCCCCGATTTTCGCCCCGGTTTTAAAGTTAACAATTACGGGTTTATGTCTCCCTACGATTATCCGTTTAAAAAAACCAAGCCCCATCAATTTATTATCGGAGTTTTTGGCGGTTCCGTGGCTTCAAATTATGGAGTTTTTGAAGTTCAAAATAAAATTTTATCTCGATACCTCAAGCAGCTTCCCGGTTTAAAGGATAAAGAATTTATAATTTTGTCTTTTGCTACAGGAGGCTACAAACAGCCCCAACAGTTATTGATTTTAAACTATTTTTTAGCTTTAGGTCAAGAACTGGATTTTGTGGTGAATATAGATGGATTTAACGAAGTAGCACTTTCTAATTTAAACAATAAAAATAAAATTGATTTAGCGATGCCGAGCATTCAGCACCTGATGCCGCTGACTAGCTTGGCTAACAATAGCCTTTCTTTGAAGGCGATGGAATTAACTATCAAAATTCAAAAAACTAAAAATAGGATTAATGATGGTTTGGAAAGTTTAGAGAGCTGCTCTTTAGCTGCTTGCGATGCTTTGACTTCTATTTACGTTCAAAATTTAGTTAACAATTATCGCAAAGATGTGATTCGGTTTGAGAGAGAACGCAGCAAAAAGGAACAAGATGATGAGGGCAGTGTTATTTATTATAATAAAAATAATTATATTTTAGATGATGCAGCAGCTTTTGAAGAAATGGCGTGGAATTGGGCAAAAAGTTCTATTTTTATGCACAAAGTGCTGTCGGCTAGCAACGTTCCTTATTTTCACGTCCTCCAGCCGAATCAATATTATCAGACAAAAAAGGTGTTTAGCAATGCTGAGAAGCGGATTGCTTTTAATCAGGAAACTCCTTATGCTAAGGCTGTTGAAATTGGTTATCCGGCTCTTTTAAGTAAGTTTTCTAATTTACAAAAAAATCAGATTAATATTTTGAATGGGGTTAAGGTTTTTGACAAAACTAAAGATGTTGTTTATGTAGATAGCTGCTGTCATTACAATCAAACTGGACAGGAAATATTCAGTAATTATGTGGGCAGTTCTATTGTAAAATCTATGCGGAAGGATGAGGCTAGGAGTAATAAGAAGTAATCGGATATAGAAGACGCCCGCGGTTGAAACCGGGTCGATACAGACACTCACGCTACGGGAGCGGGTTTCCGAGCGAGCCGTGAAAATTACGTTTTTTTATTTACACCGCGCACCATCGGGACTTCCTTTTTGTAGACGCGGTTTCAACCCTACGTCCGATCTGATGGACTTTTAGGTTTTTGGTTGGGTTTTAGTTCGATCGCCCCCTGAGTCGATCGGCATTACCAATATCTTATCAACTCGGTTTCCGTCCATATCCACGACTTCGACGCGCAAACCGTTCCACTCAAAATGCTCCGCAGCAGCCGGAATTTTGCCCAGATTGGTAATTACAAAGCCGCCCATTGTGTGGTAACTTCCCCTATTTTCTGATGAGATTTCTTCGATTCCAAACAAATCAAAGAAATCCTCAACGGGCAGCATTCCGTCTAACAGCCAAGAACCATCCTCGCGCTGCACGGCTTGCGGTTCGTCGGCATCTTCAATCGAGGGAAAGTCGCCCACCAATTCGACTAAAATGTCGTTGACTGTGACCAATCCTTGAATGACGCCGTATTCGTCTACTACTAACGCAATTTGATTGCTAGATTGCTTAAAAAGCTCTAATACTTTTAAACCGCGCGTGCTTTCTGGTACAAATAAAGGCCTCCGCAAAGAAGCACTTAAATCGAGGGTTTGACCTGTTAAAGTGCGAGACAACATATCGGTAACGTGTACTAAACCGACAACGTTATCGAGTCCGCCCTGACAGACGGGAAACCGAGAATGACCGCTGCCGAGCATTTTTTGGCGGTTTTCTTCTACTGAGTCGTCGAGGTCGAGCCAGGTAAGATCGGGTCGCGGGGTCATTAAGGCGCTGACTCGCCGATCGCCCAAACGAAAGACTCTTTCTACCATGTCCTGTTCGGCTTCTTCAAAGGTTCCCGCCTCGGTTCCTTGCTCGATTAAAACTTTGATTTCTTCCTCTGTAACTTGCGGTTCCGTTGAAGGAACAATCCCCATAATTCGCAAGATTAATTCAGTGGAATAACTTAACACATAAACGGCAGGAGCACCAATTTTTGAGAGCATTCGCATGGGAATAGCGACACTAGAGGCGATCGGCTCGGGATTGTTGAGGGCCAGCCGCTTCGGCACAAGTTCGCCAATAATTATGGTGAGATAAGTTATGGTTAAAATTGCGATGACTGAGGCGATCGCTTGAGAATATGGTTGCAAAGCCGGAATCAAGCGCAACAGAGGCTCTACTCTTTTAGCAATGGTCGTTTCTCCGAAAGCGCCCGACAGGATAGCCAGCAGCGTAATTCCGATTTGAACTGTCGGTAAGAACTGATTCGGGGCATTAGCCAGATCCAAAGCTACACGGGCATTCGTCGAACCCTGGTTAGCCATCTGTTGCAGTCTCACCTTCCGTACTGAGATGATGGCCATCTCTGACATCACAAACACGCCATTGAGGAAAACCAGCAGGAAAACAATCAGAAGGTCGGTACTTGGGGACATTTCTCAAATTATCGGTGGTAAAGGCGAAGCGCACTGCCCTAGATTAGTCGATTTTAGATTTTAGATTCTAGATTTTAGATCGAATTGCATCCATCATCTGGGGTATCTGTCAATCTCGATTTGGCGATCGACCTGTCCCTAGATTAGTCGATTTGAGATTTGAGATTTCAGATTTTAGATTGAATTGCATCCATCATCTGGGGTATCTGTCAATTTAGATCGACAATCTCGATTTGGCGATCGACCTGTCCCTAGATTAACTGAACGAGCTCGTTTCGATCGCACGTTCGAGATATTCACAGAACATATCTAGCAAAAATCTACCCGCAGTGCAGTTGAACTGCCAACACCCGATCGGCACAATGATAGATGTTTGTCGTACAATCGGACTTAATCAGCAGCCGGGAAGAGCCTTCGCCCATCGGGGATCATAATTAACAGCCCATGACTTTCTCTTCGATCATTCGGACATTGGGGCGATCGCCCCTAGCCACAGAACTTCTCAACAAGCTCAAACGCCATCACTGTTTGCAACTGAACGGCATCGCCCGCTTACCCAAAGGTTTAGTAGCTTCCGCCCTCGCACAACAAGAGGGGCGAAACCTACTAGCCGTGACAGCAACTCTAGAAGAAGCCGGCCGCTGGGTAGCTCAATTAGAAGCCATGGGCTGGCAAATCGTACATTTTTACCCAACTTCGGAAGCTTCGCCCTACGAGCTATCTTACTCCGACGAGAACGAAATGACGTGGGGACAAATGCAGGTGCTGGCGGATTTGGTGGATCGGGAACAAAAAACCGCCAATTCCTCAAAGCCGATCGCGATTGTAGCTACAGAAAGAGCTCTCCAGCCTCACTTGCCGCCGCCAGAGGCTTTTGAACCCTACTGTCTGACGCTGAAACGAGGCGAAGTTCAAGACTCAAAGATACTTGACCGCCAACTTGCCTCGATGGGGTACGATCGGGTGACTTTGGTGGAAACCGAAGGTCAATGGAGCCGCCGGGGCGATATTGTCGATGTGTTTCCGGTGGCCGCCGAGTTGCCGGTGCGCCTGGAATGGTTCGGGGATACTTTGGATCAACTGCGCGAGTTCGATCCCTCCAACCAGCGATCGCTCGATAAGGTCGATCGATTAGTTTTAACTCCGACCAGCTTTAACCCAATTATTAAAGCTGTTATAGCAGAAAAAAAGCTTGATAAAATCCACAAACTAGACTTGGTTGATACAGAAAATGAAGCGGAAAAATTTGTCCGCAGGCTGTTAGGTTTAGCGTTTGAAAAACCAGCTTGTTTGTTGGATTATTTACCTGAAAATACTTTAGTTGTAGTTGACGAACCCCAAGGATGTGAAGGTCACAGCGACCGCTGGTTTGAAAATGCCCAGGAACAATGGGAAAGTTGCAATCAATCTGTTGTTGCGGATGGGGAAACTGAAAGATTGCCAATTGCTAATTTGCAGGTTCCGAAAATTCACCGCAGTTTTGGTGAATCGATCGCAGGTGTCGCAGCTTTTGACAGGCTGGAACTTTCAGAGTTAGCAGAAGATTCTACTACTCAAAAAGCCCAAACGCCTGCAATTAATTTGTCCAGCAGGCCTGTGCCGGTGATGCCTCACCAATTTGCGAAACTCTCTCAAATGCTCCGGTTCGAGCGCGATCGCGGTTTTACGGTGTTTATGGTTTCGGCTCAACCGAGTCGATCGGTCTCTCTGCTGTCGGAACACGACTGTCCGGCTCAGTTTGTGGTGAATCCGCGCGACTTTTTGGCGATCGACAAATTGCAGTTGCAGCACATTCCGGTAGCTTTGAAGTACAGCGGGCTGGCAGAGTTGGAAGGTTTTATCCTGCCGACTTTTCGGATTGTCTTAATTACCGATCGAGAATTCTACGGCCAGCATTCTCTGGCGACATTTAGCTACGTCCGCAAGCGCCGCCGCGCCGCTTCTAAAAAGGTTGACCCGAACAAGCTGAGTCCGGGGGATTTTGTGGTGCACCGCCAGCACGGAGTTGGCAAGTTTCTCAAGTTGGAACGCTTGACGATCGATCGGGAAACTCGCGAATATTTGGTGTTGCAATACGCTGACGGTACTCTCAGAGTCGCGGCGGATCAATTGGGCGCGCTGTCGAGGTTTCGGACTGTCGGCGATAAAGTGCCGGATCTCAACAAGCTGACCGGTCAAACTTGGGAAAAAACTAAAGCAAAAGTTCGCAAAGCTGTTAAGAAAGTAGCGGTAGATTTGCTGAATCTTTACGCTAAAAGAGCTAAGCAACAGGGTTATGCTTTTCCGCCTGATATGCCTTGGCAGCAAGAGTTAGAGGATTCTTTTCCGTACCAACCAACGCCGGATCAGTTGAAGGCTACTCTGGATGTAAAACGCGACATGGAGGGCGATCGACCGATGGATCGGTTGGTCTGCGGCGATGTCGGTTTTGGCAAGACAGAAGTTGCTCTGAGAGCTATTTTTAAGGCAATTACAGCGGGCAAGCAGGTGGCAATGCTGGCGCCGACGACAATTTTGACCCAACAGCACTATCACACGCTCAAGGAGCGTTTTTCGCCTTATCCGATCGAAGTTGGTTTGCTCAACCGATTTCGCACAGAAACTGAACGCCGGGAGATTCACAAGCGCTTGGCAACTGGGGAGTTAGACGTGATTGTCGGTACTCAATCTGTTTTGAGTAAAGCGATTAAATTTCGGGATTTGGGTTTGTTGGTGGTGGACGAAGAACAGCGGTTTGGGGTGAAGCAAAAGGAAGCGATTAAAGCTCTGAAAACCGAGGTAGATGTGCTGACTCTGACGGCGACGCCGATTCCCCGCACCTTGTATATGTCGCTGTCTGGGATTCGGGAGATGAGTTTGATCGCGACTCCGCCGCCCAGCCGCCGCCCGATTCAGACGCATTTATCCCCCTACAATTTGGAGGTGGTGCGGACGGCAATTCGTCAAGAATTGGACAGGGGCGGTCAGGTTTTTTATGTTGTACCTCGGATTGAGGGGATTGATGAGTTGGCCGATACTTTACAGCTAATGGTTCCGGGGGCGAGAATTGCGATCGCCCACGGTCAAATGGATGCTGCGGAACTAGAATCGATCATGCTGACTTTCAGTGCCGCAGAGTTTGATATTTTGGTGTGTACGACGATTATTGAGTCGGGTTTGGATATTCCCCGTGTCAATACAATTTTGATAGAGGACGCGCAGAAGTTTGGTTTGGGTCAGTTGTACCAGTTGCGCGGACGCGTGGGACGTGCGGGAATTCAGGCTCACGCTTGGCTGTTTTATCCGAAGCAGAACCAACTGTCGGATGCTGCAAGGCAGCGGCTGCGGGCAATTCAAGAGTTCGCGCAGTTGGGTTCGGGCTATCAGTTGGCTGTCCGGGATATGGAAATTCGCGGATCTGGTGATGTTTTGGGTACGGAACAGTCTGGTCAAATGGAGGCGATCGGTTTTGATTTGTATGCTGAAATGTTAGAGGAGGCGATTCGCGAAATTAAGGGTCAGGAAATCCCCAAGGTTGAGGACGCGCAAATTGACCTCAGTTTGACGGCGTTTATTCCTGCCGATTATATTGGGGATTTGGATCAAAAGATGAGCGCTTATCGATCTGTGGCTTCTGCGAATACTCTCGAAGAGTTGCAACAGATTCGGGCCGATTGGTGCGATCGTTACGGGCCGATTCCTCTGCCGGCGCAGCAACTGATCCGAGTTGTGGAACTCAAACAAATCGCCAAGCAAATCGGTTTTTCTCGGATTAAACCGGAAAACAAGCAACACATTGTTTTGGAAACGCCGATGGAGGAACCTGCTTGGAATTTGCTTAAGGCTAATTTGCCAGAACATTTACATTCTCGTTTTGTTTACAGCAAGGGGAAGGTTACGATTCGGGGTATGGCAGTTTTGACTGCCGAAAAGCAGTTGGATAATTTGATTGATTGGCTGGGGAAAATGCAGGGCGCTTTGCCGTTCGCCAATATTTTTTAATATAAAATCCCACAATCTCCCGCACCGCCAAAGTTACACAGTCATGTCGATGGAACGGGAAAAAATATTACTGTCGCTTTCATGATTATTTTAGCGGCAGAAAGGATTAAAATCGTGAAAAAGTTAGTGTGTGTGTTTTTGGCGATCGCGCTAGCGCAAGGAGTGCCAACGGTGGTTCAATCTCAACAAATAATTGACCCGATAGACCGGGTTGTCAGTGCAGGACTGATGAATAAAGATGCTAGTGGCAATTTTAATGCTGAGGGCATTGTCAGTCGCGCCGATTTGGCGGTAATTTTAGTGAAAACTTTTGGTTTGGAACGGCGGAAAACAGCTCAGAAACCTGATATGGAATTGCCGGACGTACCTAAGAGTTACTGGGCTTACAGTGCGATTCAAATTGCTTTGAAAACGGGAACGATGAGGGGATATCGCGACGGAATGTTTTTCCCAAATCAAAGGGTGACTCGCGCTGAGGCTTTGGCGATTTTTGCTCAAGCTTACGGAGTTTTTCAGTTTCCCGACGCTACCGTTGCCGAGATTTTAGCTAAGTATTCAGATGCAGGGGAAATCCCTGATTGGGCTAGAAAGTCTATGGCTACTGCCCTTTATGAAGGGTTTGTGAATGTTGATGTTGCAACTAACAAGATTAATGCTTTGAAGCCGATGACTCGCGGGGATATCGCTTATGCTTTGAGCAAGTATTTGGAGCGCCAGGTAAGGCCGACTTCTTTGCCTGTCCCGGATGAGCAGCCTCCTAATCGCGGCGTGGGAAGGTAATTGGTCATTGGTCATTGGTCATTGGTCATTGGTCATGGTAATTGGTAATTGGTCATTGGTCATGGTAATTGAGAAGTTTTTTGTCATTGCGAGCGTTCCCGCTCCCTTCTTTCGCGATGTAGAGATGAAAGCAATCGCAGATTCAGAAGGTCGGGCGGTTAAAACCGCGTCTATACAGACACTCACGCGCTTGTATAGAACCCATTTGATATCTATTTTGCGTAAATTTCAGAAACCGGGTCTATCTCTATATTTCTGGTCACCCAACCCAAAAACTCGTAGAAACCCGGTTTCTCGACACTCGCTGTAAATCTCAGAAACAGGTTGATCTCTATATTTCTGGTCACCCAACCCAAAAACTCAAAGATGTCAAATTGGTTAAAGAGCGGGTTAAACAGCGGGCGGTGAAAATTGCATTCTTTTCGACCGTCGGCCCGAAAGCGGACTTCTTTTGTGTAGGCGCGCTTTCAACCGCCATCTGCATCTATGCAAAATCCCGGAGCTTTGGTGACTGTAAAAGCAGCCATCAAACCCCCAGGATTTAATGTTTTCCTCTTAAACGAGGATCAAATTATTGCCAATGGGTATTGACTAATCAGCAGTAGCCAATTCGGTACTGGCTGCGCCGCGCTTCCGCGTCAGGGTGTTGAATAGCATCTGACCGACAGCTTTAATCAAATTGCCTTCTAACTCCATAAACATCTTCATGTTCATGCCAAAAGCTGCATTAGCTTCATCAACAATTCGCTCTGCTGTAGCTTCGTCAATCGGCAATTCATTCATTGCCTGACGGTAGTTAGCTTTGAACTCTTTTTCATCAGGAATATCCTGGAATTCGTAGAAAGCAGTGCCTTCTCCCTCGGTAAGATTCATGCCGCGCTGAGCAATTCCTTTGAGGATTTGTCCGCCGGATAAATCGCCTAGATAGCGAGTGTAAGACTGAGCTACTAACAGTTCCGGTGCGGTAGCCGAGATTTCGTGAATCCGTTGGATGTAGGCGCGAGCGGCTGCTGACGGAGCTACTTGTTCGCGCCAGTTAGCACCGTAGTAGTAAAATAAATCTTGCTCTAAGCTTTGTTTCCGATTCAATTCAGAAAAATAAATTTTTGAAACAACCGGATGCTGCTTTTGGCGTTCCATTTCCTCTTCCATTGCCGAGTAGACAAAGTAGAGGTTTGCTACTAACTTCCGATAAGAAGTTTTTTCTACAACGCCTTTTAAAAAACACTTGACAAAACCAACGTTTTCTGCCATTGAGTGGGATTTTTTGGTTCCCTCACGCAATTTAGTCGCTAAATTGATGCTCATGCTATATTGTCCAACCTTCTATTTTTGTGGTAGTTGATGGATGCGCCAAAAATCTCTAATTTACCTAAGCACTTACCTTAAATCAATTTGATGAGAGATTGTATTAATTTTTATAACAAAAGTGGTAGTCAGCAGTAGTCAGTGGGCAGTTGGCAATTGGCAATTGGCAGTTGGCAGTTGTTTGCTGGCGAGGATGAGTCATTAGTCATTAGTTAGTGGCTGATGAGTGATGGCTACTAAGTGACTACTGACTACTGGCAACTGTCAACTGTCAACTGTCAACTGTCAACTAACTTAGATGTCCAAGTCAAGCATATTGAGTTTGGGGCCGTAGGTTTCGATGAATTCGCGGCGGGGCGCGACCCGATCGCCCATTAAGATCGTAAAGATGCGATCGGCTTCAGCAGCGTCCTCAATTTCCACCCGTTTCAGCGTCCGAGTTGCTGGGTTCATCGTCGTATCCCACAACTGCGTCGGCATCATTTCGCCCAAACCTTTGAACCGCTGGATGGTGTAGTTCGCATTCGCCGGAAATTCATTGCGAATCAAACTATTTCTTTCGCGTTCGCTGTAACAGTAGTAATGATTGCGTCCCCGTTCCACTTTATAGAGAGGAGGACAAGCAATATAGATGTAACCTTGTTCTACAAGTGCGCGCTGATAGCGATAGAAGAAAGTTAGTAACAGCGTGCGGATGTGAGCCCCATCTACGTCAGCGTCAGTCATAATCACTATGTGGTGATACCGCAATTGACCGGGGTCGAATTCTTCGCCTTTAATTCCCAAACCCAGGGCTGTAATTAACGACTGAATTTCGTTGTTTTTGTAGATTTTGGCGTCGTCGGTTTTCTCGATGTTGAGAATTTTACCGCGCAAAGGCAGAATTGCTTGGAATTGTCGATCGCGCCCTTGCTTCGCGCTGTTGTGTACAAAAACTCCCGCACCTAGTGCAAAGTTGTGGCTGTTAGGCACTTCGATGTCGTAAACATCGTGCCGTTCCTCTACAGGTTCGATCGATACCACACGGTGGTTGTAGTTACGAACAGCTTGACGGGCCAATACTTCGTCACCATTAAAGTATCGATCGCAAAAAGTCTCGTACTTCAACCAAGTCTTATCTTTTTTCACGCGACGACGAGCATTGTAAGTATCTACGTCAATCCAGCCCATTTTCATCTGAACATCCTTCAAGGCTTCCAGAGTCTTGCGGTAATAAGTTTCGTCCAAAGCTGCTTTGCGTTGGCGGCGAAACTCCGGTGTCCACTGTTCCTTAGTTTTTTCCCGTCGCCAGTCCAACAAATCCTGATTTTGCCACTGTTCTTTGGCCAATTGTGAATTAGCCTCCCGCGCTTCAGGATTGTTAGCATAATGATTGCGAACCCGTTCCGACTGAGCTAAGCGGTTTTCTTCTGAACTCCAATACTCTTGCTGCGCTTGGTTGAGCAGTTCATTATTTTGCTCGCGATAAGATTCATTAGTGTCGTAGAACTCACGCCACTTGCTAGTCATGTAAGCTTTATACTCTTCATCTTCCCACTGAGCCTTTGCCTGTTCAGAGAGAATTTGCCTGGTTTCAGGCTGCTGCATCCGCTCTTTCATCATCGCCCGAAATTCATCAGTCATGTGAGCTTGACGGCTCTTTTCAATGACATCTGGCCTGTGCAATGTTTTCTCAAGATTGGCGCGGTGTAAAGCCAAGTGAGCCTGAGCAGGTAGCCGCTGAATATTGGTCGGATTGTTGTTGAGTTTGTTGAAATCAACGTGATGGCGGTGGTTGCCGTCAGATGCTTGATACACCTCATGTTTCAGGTTGTAGAAATCCGATAACAGATGACTGTAAATCCACTTGTCGCTGTTGGGATTCCAAACCATTTCGTAACCGTTAAGTCCCTGCCCATTTTGATTCTTTTTAGACAACTGGCGGTTGAGAGGCATTAATGAATCGTCCGGTGTCAGCAGTGCTGCTGCTTTGTAAGTGCCATCCCGCAACATGAACCGATGGTCGGGGGTACAAGTGATTGTCTCCCCATTGTCTAATGTCAATTTGATAACCTCAGCATTTGCTTTAGTCATGCGAGCGTTGGTTATCCGCTCAAACCCGATGTTTCCACTCTCGCGAATGGTGTAGCAAAAGTGTTCTTTACCTTCTGCTTGTTCGTCAACTATCTCTTTGAAGGTTTTTGTTGTGCCATCAGCTAATAATATTTTGTCTGAAGAGAGAAAACAGCCGCCGGCTGAATCGCCCTCGACCAGGTATATCTCAGACAGGGCGGGGTCTCTGGAGCTACAGTCCGCTAATTTTCCGGGCAAAGGAGATGACTCTAGGACGGATTTTCGGCGGACTAAATCGCGGGCACGACGGGCGGCTTCTGCGGCTTTAAATGCCTGAATTGCTTTTTCCAAAATAGCGTCTGCTACTTGGGGGCGAAATTCCAAATATTCGGTTAATACTTCCCCTACGAGGGAATCAACTATTCCCCGAACTTCTGTATTGCCTAGCTTTGTTTTGGTTTGGCCTTCAAATTCGGGATCGGGAACTTTGACCGAAATCACGGCTGTTAAACCTTCGCGGACGTTTTCGCCGGCGAGGTTGGGCTCGTTTTCTTTGATTTTGTTGCGCTTGCGGGCGATCGAGTTCATCGTCCGCGTCAAAACAGCCTTCAAGCCTTCTAAGTGTGTACCGCCGTCGATCGTCCGAATGTTGTTAGCAAAACCGAGAACGTTGTCACTAAAAGCATCAACGCACCACTGCAAAGACACTTCCACGTGCACGTTGTTGCGTTCGCCTTGCACGTAGATTACCTCTTCGTGCAGGGGCTGCTTCTCGCGGTTCATGTAGGTGACATATTCCTTGATGCCACCTTCGTAACAATAGGTTTCGACACGCGGTTCGGCACTTTTGAGCAATTCCAAACGCCGATCGCCAAACGTAATTTTAGCGCCCGCATTCAGATAAGCCAACTCTCGCAAACGTCCAGAAACAGTAGCATAATCGAACTCAATCCCAGTGCTAAATATCTGAGTATCTGGGAGAAAACTAACTGAAGTACCGGTGCGATTTCCTTTGCAGGGCTTTGCCCCAAGTTCGCTGACTGGAAAGCCTCGTTCGTAGCGCTGCAAATGTTCTTTTTGATCGCGCCAAACCGTCACCTCTACCCACTCCGACAGCGCGTTCACCACGGAAATACCTACACCGTGCAAACCTCCAGAAACCTTGTAACCGCCGCCGCCAAACTTACCACCGGCGTGCAGAACAGTCATCACTGTTTCGATTCCCGACTTGCCAGTTTTGGCAACGATGCCGGTGGGAATACCGCGACCGTCATCTGTGACAGTGACTGAACCATCCGCGTTGAAGTCAACCTCGATGTGAGTGCAGTGGCCAGCCAGCGCCTCATCGATGGAATTGTCCACAACCTCGTAAACTAGATGGTGGAGTCCTCGCGGGCCGGTGGTACCGATGTACATCCCCGGTCGTTTGCGGACTGCTTCGAGACCTTCGAGAACTTGAATCTGGTCGGCGCTGTAGCTGCTGGTCATACAAAAATAGCTCCAATAATGAGGCCTAAAGCCCCAAAAGCTTCTAAAATGGGAAAACTCCTAAAATTATAGCACAAAACCGTTAAAGGCGATGCTAGGGCTTTCTAAATGCAAATTTATCGGGGGGACGCAGGCGAATAGTTTTGAGATTGCTTCGCGATTCCTCAGCAGCAGCCCGGTGAATGAGTGGAGCCAGAGAAGGGAAAGTCGGGATCGAGAGAGTCAGGCAGAGGATTTGAGGTTTTTCGATCGGGAAATGCAATATGTTTTTTAAGTGTGCGACGGCTTATGTTTAGATTGATTACGATTTGCGGGGCGACGGCGACGGGGAAGTCGGGAGTGGGTGTGGAAGTGGCCGATCGACTGAAATCTTCGATCCTGAGCGCAGACTCCCGTCAAGTGTACCGCGAATTTGACATCGGAACCGCAAAACCGACAAATAGCGATCGCACGAATGTACCTCATCACTTAATTGACATCTGCGATCCGACCCAAACTCTAACACTCGCAGAATACCAGCAGCAAGCTCAAAAGATCATTGCTGATGTTGATTTTCCCCTTTCTCCCCCGCTGTTGTTGGTGGGTGGGACAGGCTTATATATCAAATCGATTGTCAAGGGTTTGAAGATTCCGAGGGTAGCGCCGATACCTGAATTGCGATCGCAACTTGCAGAACTCGGACAATCTCAATGTTATGCGATGTTGCAGCAGGTCGATCGCCCCGCCGCCGAGAAAATTCACCTCAACGATTCGGTGAGAACCTTAAGAGCGCTGGAAGTATTTTATGTCACCGGGCGATCTATTTCCCAACAGCAGGGCGAAAATCCTCCCCATTATCCTATTTTACAGATTGGGTTGGATTGCGAGATGGATGTTTTGGGCGATCGGATCAAACAGCGCACCGAACAAATGCTAGAACGAGGTTGGCTGAGTGAAGTAGAATATTTGTGCAAAAAATACGGCTGCGACTTACCACTTTTGAACACCCTCGGATATCAGGAAATCAAACAATATTTAGCTGGTGACATTACCCTTGACGAAGCTAATAATTTGACTGTTTTGCACACGCGACAATTTGCCAAGAGACAGAGAACTTGGTTTCGTGCTTATCCTGAAATTGAATGGTTTGATGTTAGCGCGCCAGATTTGATGGAACGAATTTGGCAGAGAGTCCAAGAGTTCACAAAAACGGGCCGTTGAAATTACCTAATTTTCGACCGTCCGCGTCCGGCTGACGAAAGTTTGTGTAAAGCTGGTTTCAACCGCCGTTTAACCTTAATAATTTTCCAGTAAAGAAACAATCTGTGCATAATCAAAATCATTTGCCAAAAAAGCAAAAGCCTCAGCCGCCCCTCTATTGACAGCGCGGATTTGTTCTATGCAAATCTCAATTTGATTCATATCACAGAGGCTGGAAGCTTCCAATAAAGCAGCCAGCAATTCACGTGGTAAATCGTCTAAAACCGATGGACTCAAAGCTGCTTGGATATCGAGTTTAGTCAAATCATTATTACTAGCAGGTTCCTCAAAAATAAACTTCACACCTATATGTTTGTGCAGGGCATCAAATAATTCTGCTTCCCGAAACGGTTTGCGGATAAAGTCATCACATCCTGCGGAAGAAACCACCGCTCTTTCTTCTTCTAAAACACTGGCAGTTACAGCAATAATTGCAGTAGCCTGACCTTTAACAGTGCCTTTAATTTGTTTAGTAGCTTCGTACCCGTCCATGACTGGCATTCTCATATCCATCAAAATTAAATGCGGTTCCCAATCGTTCCAAATCTCAACAGCTTCCTGACCGTTACAGGCTTCTTTAAGTTCAAAACCGAGAGGAGAAAGCAGTTTGAGAAGCAGCAATTTATTACTGGGTTTGTCATCAACAATCAAAATTCGATACTTCGGTTGATTCGGTGCCAAAGCAATTACTTGTACGGCAGCCTTTTTGCCTTCTATTTCCCTGGAATTTATGACACTAATTCGAGTGTCGAATTCAAATTTTGTACCAACTCCAACTGCTGAATTGACAGTCATTTTTCCGCCCATTAACTCTACAAAATTGCGGCTAATTGGCATTCCCAGACCAGTTCCTTCTTGCGAGTTTTTACCAGTTTTAGTTTGCACAAAAGCTTCAAAAACCATATCTAATTCATCGTTGGCGATACCGAGGCCTGTGTCGGATATTTCAAACATCAGGAAGCACGAAGATGCAGAATTTAAATCGCTAATATTTTCAAGTTGGCTAATTTTTGAATATTCCACAATGAAATTTGCAGGCAGATTTGAATTTTGCGAATTGTCCGCGACGTTAACATTTTTCAATTCGTTTACCCTGCTTATTTCTGCTTTGAGATTAACTTTTACTGAAACTCCTCCTGCTTCAGTAAATTTGAGAGCGTTGTTGAGTAAATTTATTAAAACTTGTCGCAATTTAACTTCATCAGCGCGCACGTATCTGGGAAGATCGGGGCTGTATTCTACTACTAATTGCAGTTTTTTCTCTTCAGCTTTGATATGAAACATATCTTCAATATCGTCCATAAACTGATAGAGATCGAAGTTTTTATAGTTGAGATGAGTGCGACCTGCTTCAATTTTTGATAAATCTAATACTTGGTTAATTAAAGTTAGCAGATGGTCGCCACTACGAATAATGATGCTGACATTTTCTTGATGTTCTTTGGGCAGATCGTGGCTGCGGAGCATGATTTGAGAAAAGCCGAGTATGGCGTTGAGGGGAGAGCGCAATTCGTGACTCATGTTCGCTAAAAAGCTGCTTTTAGCTTCGTTGGCTACTTCGGCTTTTTGCTTAGCAAAAGCGAGTTCCGATGTGCGTTCTTCTACTTTTGTTTCTAAGGTGCGGTTGGACTCGGCTAAGTTATTATAAAGTCTGGCATTTTCTATCGAGATGGCTGCGGAGGTAGATAAGACCTTCAGCAGTTCTAATCTGTCTGATGTAAATGCTCCTGCGATCAGGTTGTTTTCTAAATAAATTATGCCGATAAGTTGACCTTGGTTCAGCAGAGGGGCGCACAATATTGATTTGCTTTGATTCAGTTTGATATAGGGGTCAGTGTTAAAGTTTTTGCTGGCAAATGCTTTATTTAAAACTACTGTTTCTCCTGTGCGCTCGACATAATTTATGATGGATACTGGCAGGTTATTTTCTATAGGGATTGACTGCAATACTGGTATGTTGTCTGAATCGATCGCACCAGCAGCTTCGATGCGCAATTCCCCGGCGGAATTGTCGCCAGACTCTGAGTGGGAACGCCAAATTAAATAGCCTCGTTGTGCTCCGGCATTTTCGATCAGTATTTTCATCAAAGCAGCCAGCAACTTATCTAGGACAATTTCGCCAGAAATGGCTTGGCTGGCTTTCACTACCGCAGCTAAATCTAAAGCTGAACTTCCTAAAGCACGGGTGTTTAAGTGGCTGGCGATAGTTAGTGTCCTAGTCTCGGAAAATAGAGTTTCTGAGGCGGATTTTATTAATAATTCTGGGTAATTTGTTTCTAGCTTTTCTAGTTTGCGTTTAGCGCCCCAAATTAGATAGTTGTAGTGAGCTTTTTTGAGGTAAATTTGGGCAAAGTCTGCTTTACCTTTGCTCAGCCAGAAATAAGCTGCTAATTCTGCGGCTAATGCTTCATTTTGGATAAACTCGCTGTCTCTGGCTGAAGCAATCGCTCGATCGTACAAATCGATCGCCTCCATCTCCTTACCCCCAATCCGCGCCATCTCGGCCGCTACCAATAAGTATTTATGCTCAAAGTTTTCGGGACAGCTATCAGCCCAGATTTTCATCTGTTTTTGATTGGCTTTCAACTTTCTCAGGTATTTTTGGCGATCGCCCTTGGAAGCTTGCGCGTAAAGTGCAGCTAAAGTTAGCGAGTAATAAAAATTATGTTCTGCTACAATAATTGTGCCGCTCGCCAAACCCAATTTTTTCTCAGAAAGTTCCACAGCATAACTGAGAGCTGCTGCATACTCTCCGTACAAATACAAAACCTGAAATTTCAAAATTTGATAGCAGCAAATCGCTAACAAACTGCCGCGATCGGCACACCGCTCTAAATATTGCCCCTCGCTAATTTCACCGTTACAAAAAACCTCAGAATCAGAAGTTTCTCCCAGTAAATTAAACAGTGCTAGCTGACAGCCGAGTAAATAATCTGTAGCGATTTGATTGTTAGTTTTAAAGTTAAATAGCAGGAAATTCCACACTTCTACACGCAAAGATGCAAGATTTTTGCCCTGCACGATAGAATACATCATGTTGTAAAGCTGAATGTAACCTGCAAATTGCAATTCGCCGGATTCTAGCCCCGCTTGATAGCCGTTATTGCTAATCGAATCAGACAGTTTCAGAGGCTGTATCCAGTGATTTAAATGAGCGACAACCATAGACGATGCCTTGCATTTTTGCGTCAAATCGTGAAAGCGATCGCTCAAATTGAGAGCTAGCATCCCAAACTCGTAGCCCGATCGACAATCAGCTATCGCAGCCGACAAAATCCACCCGTAGCAAGCGTAGCTGTAAGATGATTCCGGCACCGGGCCGTATTTTAGAGAAAGATTGACAGATTTTGTAACAACTAATTGGTAAAGTATTAGATTAGAAAATAAACTCGCGGGAATAATTTTATCTAGAAGTTTCATCGCGGTTATTTTTTCGGGAATCGTCATTTCCGGCACGTGCAGCAAACTAGCAATTGTCCGATCGCCCAATTGCGCCTGAGCCTGGGCCAGTTCGGCTTTGCGCGCTTGCTGCAACTGTTTTTGCGGCAAATGAACCCCCAATAAATGCAAGCCCTGGCGTCCAAATTCAATGGCTCGATCGTATTCACCCAACATCGTATGCAGGGTAATTAGGCGATCGAACAAATCAGCTTTTTCCACAGCCGAGCGCGACTGCGGCAGTGCCAAATGTATCAAAAATTGCGATCGCTCGAAATTGCCGATCAGATAATTTAATTCCGCAGCTTCCAGATACAACTCTCTCGTCAAACTGTATTCAGTTTCCCAGCTATCCGCCGCCAAAAGTTCGATCCCAAAACTCAAATACTTGACAGCCGCCGCATAAGCTGTAGCAGATTTAGCTTTTTTGCCAGCTAAAAGATTGAGTTTAGCAATTTTATCTGTTTCCGTGCGATCGATCCTTAGTGGTAATTCCCATTCTCTCGCCCCTTCAATCGCCCCTGCCGCCAGATTGAGCTGATCGACAATTTCAAACAGTTCCTCCGACAACTCTCCACCGTCAGTATTATCCAATAACAGGCGACCTATTTGCAAATGAACCGCTTTTTTATGTCCTTCGTCAATCAAAGCATAAGCAGCTTGTTGGACGCGATCGTGCAAAAATTTGTATTCTTCAAACAACAGTTCAATATCCAACTCAGACACCGGAAAAATTAAACCAACTTCCAGTGCCGGACTCAAATCATCAAAAACCAAATCCGGCGATTTTGCACAGATTTTTGACAAAGTAGTTAAGTCAAAATATGCCCCTACACAAGCTGCTAAACGCAAAATATTTTGTGTTGCTTCTGGCAATTTTCTTAACTCATTTACCATTAAATCCACCACATTGTCAGTGATATCTATTGCTTTTATTTGAGCAATATCCCACTGCCAAAACCCTGCATCGCCTTTATTTTCTCCGAGATTTCCTACCTTCGTGCCTGTATCTGAAGACTCCGGAAACTTAAAATTTATCAGATTTTCTGAATGCAGAGTTTTCATAAACTGATTCACAAAAAAAGGATTGCCGTTAGTTTTTTGTAACACCAATTTTGCCAACGATTGCACAGAATGAGCATCACTATGCAAAGTGTCAACAATCAAATTACTAATATCTTCCAACTTTAAATTTTCCAAATGAATAAAATTAATTATCGCTGCTTCTTGTTGCAGCTCGTCTACAGTAATTATTAAAGGATGATGCGAAGTAACTTCATTATTCCGATAGGCTCCAATCATCAATAAATATTGCGTGTCAGTATCCGCCACCATCAATCGAATTAAATTGAGAGTTGCCGCATCAGCCCACTGCAAATCGTCCAGAAAAATCACCAAAGGATGTTCCTGCGAACAAAAGACGCGGATAAATTTTTCAAACACAAAATAGAACCGAATTTGTGCTTCATTCGATCTCAATTCGGCTACCTGTGGCTGTTTGCCAACAATCAATTCTACTGCTGGAATTACATCAATAATTACTTGACCGTTTGCACCCAATGCAGTTAAAAGTTTGGTGCGCCACTCTTCGAGTGTTTCTGCGCTTTCCGTTAGCAATTGCCGCACCAATCCCGAGAAAGCACTAATAATCGCTGAATAGGGAATATCGCGCTGAAACTGATCGAATTTGCCGGAAATAAAATAGCCGCGTTTTTCAGTAATTGGTTTGTAAATTTCTTGTACTAGCGATGATTTGCCGATACCAGAATAACCAGTAACTAACATCATTTCGGTTCCAGAAAAATTGTGTTCTGGGTTTGCAACTCGCTCGAATGCTGCTAGCAAATCCTGGACTTGTGCCACCCGCCCGTATAGTTTTTGAGGTATTTGAAATCTATCAGAAATATCTTGTTCAGCTAAAGCAAACTCTAAAATAGTTCCGGTGGTTTGCAATTGACGGAGACATTTATCTAAGTCTGCTAGAATTCCCCAAGCACTTTTGTAGCGATTTTCGGCATTTTTTTCTAACAATTTCATAACTATTGCTGAAACTGCCGCAGGAATTTTTGGCTGAATTTGCTCGATGGCTAATGGCTGTTTGGCAATGTGAGAGTGTACCAATTCCATTGCATCTTTGGTGTCAAAAGGTAACTGGTTAGTTAGCAGTTCGTAAAAAGTAATGCCGAGGGAATAAAAATCTGTACGATAATCGAGAGAACGGTTCATTCTCCCGGTTTGTTCTGGTGAAATATAAGCTAAAGTTCCTTCTAAAATATGGGGATTTTTTAGGGTGGGAGTTTCGCGGGTTAATTGCGTGGAAATTCCGAAGTCGATGATTTGGATTTTCCCGGTTTTTGGGTTGAAAATAATGTTGCCGGGGTTGATGTCTTTGTGGATAATGTTTGCTGCGTGAATTTGTCCTATAATTGCGGCGGTTTGAATGGCGATATTGAGAAATTCACACAGGCTAAAGCTTTGCTGTTCCTGCATTTTTTTCAAGGAGGAACCGCCAAAATCTTCTAAGATTAGAACGAGTGTGTTTCGATATTTTTGTAAATCGTAGGCTTTGATGACTCCTGGCAGGTTGATGGTTTGAAGAATTTTGTATTCCTGTCGGTAACGGACGATTTCGGCGGGAGTTGGATAGTCTTCGTTGAGCAGTTTGAGAATAATTGGCTGTTGATTTTGTTCTCTGATAGCTCGATAAACTGTTGAAGTAGAATTTTCGTATATTTTATCTAATGTTTGAATGCCGGGAATTTCAAGCATTGCATATTTTTCCTTTTTTCTTAACTGGAAATTAACTTATAATAACATCGGGCGGTTGAAACCGCGTTTATACAGACACTCACGCCAGGAGTGCGGGTTGAAGAGTAGACGCGGTTTCAATCGTACATCCGATCGGGGTGTGAAATTTCCCTAACTGTAAAGACTTGCCACATATTCACCGTAGCCGTTATAGGGCAAAGTCGGGCGAGTTTCCCACGACCAACTGTTACCGGGGCCTACTACCCGTTCGTTGGCTTGCGACCATCTGGGGTGCGGTTTGTCGGGTTCGACATTGGCTTCAAAAGCGTATTCGTTGGGGCCGATGGTATTCCAAAAAGTGGCGGGTTGTTTTTCGACAAATTCAATTTTAACGATCGACTTTGCGCCCTTAAAACCGTATTTCCAGGGAATCACCTGCCGCAGCGGCGCCCCATTTTGTTTGGGGAGGCGCCGCCCGTACAAACCTGTCGCAAAAAAAGCTAAATCGTTAGCCATTTCCTCAATCCGCATACCTTCGGTGTAAGGCCAAGGATAAAATTGCGACATCAAACCGGGGCCGGGAGTGATTTTTGAGTCGTAAAATGAGGTAAAGCGCACAAATTTAGCGTTAGATTTCGGTTCGACATCAGCCATCAATAATTTCATGGGAAATCCGACCCAAGGAACTACCATCGACCAGGCTTCTACGCAGCGAAATCGATAAACTCGTTCTTCGATGGGGAATTTTTTGTTGAGGTCGTCAATATCGTAGGTGCGGGGATTGTTTACTAAACCAGTTACTTCTACTTTCCAGTTTTCGGTTGACAAAGCTTGGGCCGCTTGCCAAATAGATTTTGTGCCGCCGTATTCGTAAAAGTTGTTATATTTTGTAGATAAGGCTTCGTCGGTAATTGCCCGATCGACTTTTGCGAAGTTTGGATTCCGGGTCAATCCAGCGTAGGGTTGGGTTGAGCCTTTATCCAAAGCTGTTTTTGAGCCTGTATTGCTTTGACAGCCAGTCAGCGGCAGCAGCGAAGCAGTCACGCCAGCCCCGATTAAATTGGTCATGAACCGACGGCGGTTAAGAAAAGCTGTTTCTGAGGTAATTTGTGAGTCGAGAATTTCCCAAGGTTTGGGAACGCGAATTAACGGCATAGTTCAGTTGACCTGGGACAGTTGACAGTTGACAGTTTAGGGCTTGATGGCTACCTCTCCATAAAAGGAAGAGGATTGAAACAGTGAATAATTTTGTTTTATTTCCCCCTAGAAGG
>NZ_JAUBOJ010000046.1:0-28206 GCF_036700185.1 Microcoleus sp. BM001215392
ACGAACGCAACGGCGACTTGGTACTGAAGGTGCAGATGTTGGAACAAGAACTCAAAGAGGTGCGGCCCGATCGCCCTGAAAGCAAAAGTTCGACTCCGGCAGTCGCAGAATTTCCAGAGTCGGCCGACTTACTCAACCAGTTAAAAGCTCGGCGCAAAAAGTCCGGCGCAAACTTGGCAGATATGGAGGTGATTTTGGAGATACTTGGAACCGACAGGAGCGAAATTTGAGCGGAAAATAGGACTATCGGTAATATGATTGACCTGAAACCCTTTCTCCGCAAAAGACATAAAACATGAGCACGGAGGGATTTGAACCCCCGACCCTCAGGACCGGAACCTGATGCTCTATCCACTGAGCTACGTGCCCTCGACTTTTGCGAGTATGGTTTGAGTATAGCACGTCTTGCGAAAAATGGCTAGTGGATGCAGGGAAATTCGATCGCCTGCCTTCAAATCCATGGACTGATGGGGTTTTTACTCGGTCACAGAGCCTGTGTCAGGCAGTTCTCGAAAGCTGAGACTGCAAATTTTACCTAAATCGTCAAAATAATACGACAATGGGTAAAATAAGAGACTTTAAGCTAGCAAAGATTAGGTTGAGGTGCGATCGGGGTTCAGCATCTACGACCCCTAATATGGTTCACAGGAATTACTTTAGCTAGCTCAGCTAGATAGCGCTGCCGTTCAAGCAAGCTCTGCAATAAGGGTTCTAGGCTAAGTTCACCAAACCTCAGAATCTGATGATTTATAAAATTTTCGATAAATTACCGCTGCGAACAGTTCTCATAGTTCCATTTGTACTCCAAATCGTCGGAGCAGTGGGACTGGTAGGATATCTGTCTTTTAAAAACGGACAACAAGCAGTTAATAACCTTGCCAGTCAGTTAATGAGTGAGGTGAGTTTGCGTGTCGAGCAAAATCTAGAAGTTTACCTGACAACTCCCCATCAAATCAATCAAAGCAAGCTCGATGCTATCAAACTGGGATTGTTAAAAATGGAAAGTTTATCAGATTGGGAAAAATATCTTTGGCGACAAGTACAATTATATCCTTATATAAATTTCACATCTATTGCTAACAACAAGGGAGACTATAGAACCGGAGAAAAACTGTCAACAGGTTCTCTGATGATTAATATGTCAGGCAAATCTACTGGCTTTGATTTTTATTCATACAATACTAACAATACAGGCGATCGCACTACCGTAGCAACAATTGTCAAAAAATTTGATATCCGCGAACATCCTTCGTACCAAAATGCAGCTAATGTCGGCAAACAAACTTGGAGTTCCGTTTATATTTCGTTTCTTGAGCCGACATTAATACTCAGCGCACTCCAACCTGTATATCAGAACAACCAGCTAGAAGGAGTATTAATTGCGGCTTTGCGTCTCGACCATATTGGAAAATTTTTAAACAATCTCAAAATCGGCAAATCCGGTCAAGCATTTATTGTCGAAAAAAATGGTACGTTACTCGCAACTTCAACAACCGAACAACCATTCCGTACCAAAAATAAGAAAAAAGAACTGTTTAAAGCAGAAGAGAGTGTTGATCCCTCGACTCAAGCTACAGCTAAATATGTAGCTGCTCGTTTTCGGGAATTAAAGGAAATTAAAACTTCCTATATCTTGAATTTTGAAATAGACGGCAAGGGACAATTTGTAAAAGTTCTACCGTTTAAAGATGGCAAAGGTTTAGACTGGCTGATTGTGGTAGTTGTTCCCGAAGCGGATTTCACCGAAGAAATTGATGCCAATACGCGCACGACGATTTGGCTTTGTTTGGCAGCTTTAGCGGTAGCTGTAGTTATCGGCATTCAGACTTCTAGGTGGGTGACAAATCCTATTTTGCGCTTAAATACAGCAGCTAAAAATATTGCTAAAGGTGAATGGGACACTACATTAGAAAGTGAAGGTTCCGACGAATTGGGGCAATTAGCCAAGTCATTTAACAGCATGGCCCAACAACTGCAACAGTCTTTTGAAACTTTAGAACACCGAGTGCAAGAGCGGACTGCCGAATTGGCTGTGGCTAAGGACAAGGCGGAAGTGGCGAATCAAGCTAAAAGTACCTTTCTGGCTAACATGAGTCACGAATTGCGATCGCCTCTGAATGCAATTCTCGGATTTTCCCAACTAATGACTCGCAGCCAAACTCTATCCCCAGAACATCAAGAAAATATTAGCATAATTAGCAGCAGCGGAGAACACCTGCTTACCCTGATTAATAACGTGCTCGATTTATCTAAAATTGAATCGGGGCGCACCACCCTCAATCCCAAAAAGTTTGACCTCTATCGCCTGCTAAACGACTTGGACGATATGTTTAACCTCAAAGCAGATGACAAACACTTGCAGTTGGTTTTCGAGCGCAGTTCCGACGTGCCGCAATACATAGAAACTGACGAGTTGAAGTTGCGACAAATTTTAATTAATCTGCTCAATAATGCTCTTAAATTTACCGATAATGGCAGTGTGGTGGTCAGGGTTAGCAAGCAGCAATCAGGTAGATATTGCAAGCAAAAAGGTGAAATAGTTTATGTCTCGGAAACATCTATAAATAAAGATAATTTAGCAAGTAATAGTTTGAGTACATCTCACTTAATTCAATCCGAAAATGCGAGTTATACAGCTCAGAACCACAGTGTCGATTCATTTTCATTGTTTCTAAATTTTGAAATAGAAGATACTGGTCCTGGTATTTTTGCCGATGAATTAGAAAATCTTTTTGAAGCTTTCGTGCAAACCCAGACAGGCAAAAATTCGCAAGAAGGTACAGGATTGGGATTGCCAATTAGTCGCAAATTTGTGGAGTTAATGGGCGGGGAAATGAGCGTGATTTCTGTCGTCGGCAAGGGTACTACTTTCAAGTTTGATGTTAACGTTGTTGCGGCTGATGTTGCCGATATCGAAAGTAAAAAACTCAGCCGTCATGTAATTGCCTTGGAACCCAACCAACATCCATATAGAATTTTGATAGTAGACGATAAGCCGCTCAACCGCCAACTGTTAATTAAACTTCTTAATCCTCTGGGTTTTGAACTGAAAGAAGCTATTAACGGTCAAGAAGCTATTGAGATTTGGGACAGTTGGGAGCCGCATTTAATTTGGATGGACATGAGAATGCCCGTGATGGACGGCTACGAAGCGACGCAATACATTAAAGGCACTATTAAAGGTCAAGCTACTGCTATTGTTGCGCTGACTGCGAGCGTTTTGGAGGAAGAACGGGCGGTGATTTTGTCGGCGGGCTGCGATGGTTTTATGCGGAAACCTTTCCGGGAAGCCGATATTTTTGATGCTATGCACAAACATATCGGAGTGCGCTATATTTATGAAGATCCAGGGCAAGCTAACTCATCGCTAGTTAAAGAGCGCGATCGCGAAATCACTGCGGTTGACTTTGTTAAATTGCCTGAGTCTGTGGTAGCGGATTTAAAGCTGGCGATACTGACTGCGGATATGGATTTAATTGAGAGTTCGATCGAGCAAGTCCGATTACAGGATATAGTAACAGCCGGTGCGATCGCCAATTGTATAGAAAATTTTGAGTACGATAAAGTTTTAAAGTTAATCTCTCAAGCAAGATCACATGAATAACGACCTTCCCAGTACCGAACTCGGTAATATTTTAGTAGTAGACGATACCCCAGCTAATTTGCGGCTGCTAGCCGGCATTTTGAATGGCAAGGGTTATAAAGTCCGCCCTGTACCGAGCGGCGAGTTAGCGCTTTCGGCAGCACAAGGTATGCCTCCTGATTTAATTTTACTGGATATTATGATGCCAGAAATGAATGGGTATGAAGTTTGCGAAAAAATCAAAGCTGACGAACGCACTCGCGACATTCCCGTGATTTTTATTAGCGCGATTAATGACGTATTAGATAAAGTCAAAGCCTTTGCGGTGGGAGGCGTTGATTATATTACCAAACCCTTTCAGGTGGAAGAGGTTTTAGTTAGGGTGAAAACCCATTTAGCAATGTGTCAGTTGCAAAAAAAACTCCAGGAAAAAAACAATGAACTCACAGTCACTTTAGACCAATTGCAAGCGACTCAAAATCAATTGGTTCAATCGGAAAAACTGGCAGCATTAGGGCAACTGATTGCGGGAATTGCTCACGAAATCAATACGCCGCTGGGAGCTATTAGATCCTCTATTGGCAACATTACCAATTTTTTGGATAACAATATTGAAACTTTGCCAGTTTTTTTCAAAGAACTATCACCAGAACGCCAACAGGATTTTTTGAGTTTAATGTACAGTTCCCGCCAACAAACTTACTCTTTATCTACCCGAGAAAAACGGGAATTTAAAAAAGGGGTAAAGCAGCAACTAGAATCGGAAGGTATTGGCAATGCTGACACCCTTGCTAGCATATTAGTAAATATCGGATTGCAGGGAAATCTCAAAGAATTTTTCCCTTTGCTCAAAGACCCTGGCAGCGAAAATATTATCAAAACAGCCTATGAATTTGCTAGCATACAGAAAAGTGCCAGAACCATCGCTACCGCTACAGAACGCGCAGCAAAAGTCGTTTTTGCTCTCAAAAATTATGCGCGTTACGATGTAAATGGAGAAAAGTTAGAGGTGAATATTACCGAGGGGATAGAAACTGTATTAACTCTTTATCAGAACCAGCTCAAGCACGGTGTGGAAATCGTGAGAAATTATCAAGATCAATTGCCTGCGGTACTGTGTTATCCCGACGAACTAAATCAAGTTTGGACAAATTTAATTCACAATGCTTTACAAGCGATGAACAATCAAGGAAATTTAACAATTGACGCCCAGCAGCAAGACACGAATGTGGTAGTAAAAATTACCGACAGCGGTAAAGGGATTGAACCGAATATTTTGCCAAAAATTTTTGAACCGTTTTTTACTACCAAACCAGCAGGAGAGGGCAGCGGTTTAGGATTGGATATTGTCCGAAAAATTGTTGAAAAACATCACGGTAAAATTGATGTGGAGTCGGTGCCGGGTAAGACTGCCTTTACAGTGTGTTTGCCGATTAATTTAATTTAGGAGGTAAAGTACCCCAGACTCATGTCTAGTCTGGGGCTAAAAATTTGCAGTCTCTGGGCGCAGAATGTAGAATTTGCAAAAGGGTGTGCTGCTGATTGAGTTAGCCCTGGGAGACTAAAAGAGGAAACTAGCCATGTCTAAACCAGCAATTTTGTGTGTTGACGATGAAGTAGCGGTGTTGGAAAGTCTGGAAATTGAACTGCAACAAGCCTTTAATGGTAAATATCTTTGCGAATTTGCTGAAAGTGCTGCTGAAGCACTGGAAATTATTGAAGAGTTGTGTGAAGATGAGGTTGACATTCTAGTGATTGTTTCAGATTGGTTGATGCCCGGGATGAAAGGAGATGAGTTGCTGATTACAATTCATAAAAAATATCCGCAAATTGTGACGGTGATGCTGACGGGCCAAGCAGACAAGGAAGCCATCAAACGGACGAAAATGCAAGCAAATCTTCATGCTTTTATCCAAAAGCCTTGGCACAATCAAGAGTTAATTGAAGCGATTAAGTCTGGTCTAGCAAAGTTATGAAAAAACCCGTCATTATTTGTGTCGATGATGAGCAGACTATACTCGATAGTCTGGAAATTGACTTGCTAAAAGCCTTTGAAGATAAATATTTAATTGAAACGGCTCAAAGCGGCGAGGAAGCTTTAGAGTTGCTGTTAGAACTTTTAGCAGAACAGTATGAAGTTCCTTTGGTTATTTCCGATCATATTATGCCGAATATGAAAGGAGACGAACTATTGAGAAGCGTTCATACTATTTCGCCTAAATCTCTCAAGATTATGCTGACGGGTCAGGCAGATTTGGAGGCGGTAGCCAATGCTATTAATTATGCTAAGTTGTACCGATACATACCTAAGCCTTGGCAACCTGACGATTTAAAATTAACTGTTACTGAGGCAATATACAGATATTTTCAAGACAAACAGTTAGCTGAAAAACAAATTGAGCTTCAGGATATGAATCAGGAGTTAGCAAAATTAAGTCGCAAGCAGGCGATGCTGATTGCTAAACTTCACGAAAATGAAAGTCGGCTGACGCAATACCTGGAAGCTATGCCGTTGGGTGTGTGCGTGCTTGATGCGAACGGTCAATCTTTTTATGCAAATCAAAAGGCACGGGAGGTATTTGGTAAAGGCACTGTACCGCATATTAATTCGGAGCAGAAAGCAGCTATTTATCAATTTTATAAAGCTGGAACGGATCAGAGGTGTCCTGTGGAAGAATTGCCGATTATGCAGGCGCTCCGGGGTGCCAGCGTGCGGACTGAGGGTGTAGAGATTCGGACTGGTAATAAGGTTATTCCGGTGGAGAGTTGGGCGACTCCTATTTATGATTCTCTCGGGGATATTTCCTATGGGATTATTGCTTTTACTGATATTACGGAACGCAAGCAAGCTGAAGCAGCTCTGGTGCAAGCTGAGGAGAAGTATCGCCGGATATTTGAAAATGCTCTTGAAGGTATTTTTCAGACTGCACCTGACGGCACGTTAATCAGTGCTAATCCGGCTCTGGCTCAAATTTACGGCTATGATTCTCCGCAAGAATTGATGGCTGCTGTTAACAATATTGAGCGGCAATTATACGTGCAGCCGCACCGCCGTCAAGAGTTTTTGGCGTTGATGAAAAAGTACGGTACTGTGTCTGAGTTTGAGTCGGAAGTTTACCGCCGAGATGGCAGTATTATCTGGATTTCTGAGGATGCGCGCGCTGTTTGCGATGCTAGAAGTGAGCTGCTTTACTATCAGGGTTTTGCTGAAGATATTACTTTGCGCAGACTGGTAGATGTGGAGCGGCTGAAGTTTACCAATGATTTGGAAAAAGCTTTGGTGGCTGAAGAAAAGTTAAATGAAGCGCTGTCTGAGAGCGAGAATCGCCTGACTCAATTGCTGGAAGCGGTACCTGTGGGTATATTTGTGGTTGATGGTATTGGGAAACCTTGTTACATGAATTCTTGGGCCGAGAAAATACTTGGCAAAGGCTTGGTTTCTGAGGTTGTTTCTAACCATTTGCCGGAAATTTATCAAACTTACTGCGCTGGGAGCAATGAGCTTTATCCGGGCGAAATGCAACCGATTGCTCGGGCGCTGCGGGGAGAAGTGGTGCACGCTGATGATGGGGAAATTCACCGCCCGGAAAGGATTGTGCCGATCGAGGTTTGGGCGACTCCAATCTACGACGAACGGAAAAATATTGTTTATGCGATCGCAGCTTTTCAGGATATCACAGAGCGTCAAGAGCTAGAAACCGAGCGCCGCCAATTCACAAACGAGCTGGAAAAAGCTTTAGCTGCGGAAGAAAAATTAACAGATGCTTACGGGCGGTTTGTGCCGCACGAATTTCTCCACTTTCTGGGATATGAAAGTATTCTGGAGGTAAAATTAGGCGATCAGGTACAGAAAGAAATGTCGGTGCTGTTTTCTGATATTCGCGATTTTACGGCTCTTTCTGAAACTATGACTCCGCAAGAAAATTTTCAATTTATTAATTCTTATCTGTCGCGGATGGAACCGGCAATTACTGAAAATTTTGGTTTTATTGATAAATACATTGGTGATGCGATTATGGCGCTGTTTAATGGTAGTGCAGACGATGCTGTGAAAGCGGGAATTGCGATGCTACAACAGCTTAACGACTATAATATTAGTCGCACTACACCCGATCGCCCGCCGCTGCAAATTGGCATTGGTATCAATACGGGTTCTTTGATGTTAGGCACGGTTGGCGGCCAAAGTCGCATGGATAGCACGGTGATTAGCGACTCGGTAAATTTAGCCTCCCGCGTGGAAAACTTGACGAAAGAGTACGGAGTTTCGATGTTAATTACTCACCATACTTTTATACAGTTAACCGATGTTTATGATTTTAGGTTGATCGATCGCGTCACAGTTAAAGGCAAGTCGCGGATGGTAACGGTTTATGAAGTATTTGCGGCAGATCCGCCGGAGTTGCGACAGAAAAAGTTAGAGACTAAGACAATGTTTGAGCAAGCTTTGGTATTCTACAATAGTGACAGGTATGTCGAAGCTACAAGATTGTTTTCGGCGTGCCTGCAAATCAACCCGGGGGATAAGGTAGCTCATATTTATATGCAGCGGTGCATGAAACGGGCAATTGCTGCACCATAAGCTGCTGTGAGGGCCCGAACTCCAGAAGGGAATACGACATTTAAATATGCAATTTAAATGTACAATATCATAATTATTGCTGAGATTTTTTCAAGATAATGTAACTGTAGGGAAGAGCCAAATCCCGATCGACTAAATCATTCCCAAATCTCAAATATCAAATCGTTTATACTGGCAAGGAGATGGAAACTATTGTTTCTTCCTGCGGTAAACTTTCGATTTTAAATTTTCCTCCATGCAATTCTGCTAGGCGTTGAACGATGGCCAATCCCAATCCCAAACCTGCTTGTTGGTAAAGTTTGCGATCGAACTGCCTGTACGCTTCTAGTTTGGCAATTTGATCGGGAGTCATGCCGCGGCCTCGATCTTTTACAGATAAAATAAAAGTCTGATTTTCCACCAAGCTGCTTAATATAACTGGTGTTCCTTCTGAAGAAAATTTGAAGGCATTGTCCAGCAGTTCCTCAACAATTTTTGCGAGCCTCATAGAATCAATAGACACGGATGAATCGTGCAAACTTAATTGTAAATCGTTTGTTCTATTCACCTGTTTCGCTTGCTGCATGGCTTTTTGAGTTAGCAAAGATTTTACGCAGCTAAATTCGCTGCTGCGCATTTCCAGCAATAGTTCGGGATTTGTAGCTGCTATTTCCAGTTCTGCATAGAGCAAAAAGTTCTGAATCAGTCGGTACAAACGATGACCGGAAGTGTTGATTTGACCGATCATTTCTAAAATTTCTGCTTGTTCAAATACCTGATATTCTGACATAATTAGCTCAGAAAAACCTAGAATGGCGTTCAACGGAGTACGCAATTCGTGGGGGAGCGACATACTAATATTTGTGCGCAATTCGTCCAGAGTTTTTTGAGACTTTATGCTAATTGTTTTCTGTTTTTCCAGCCGAATAGCAATTGCTTTGAGCAGTTCTTGCGGCGTACAAGGCTTAGTAATGTAGTCGTCTGCTCCCATTTCCATGCCCGCGCGAATGTCGCTTTTGTCGGCTTTGGCTGTGAGGAAAATAAATGGAATTGTGGCGGTTATGGGTTCGGAGCGCAAAGCTTTGAGAACGCCGTGACCGTCAATTTCGGGCATCATCATGTCGCACAAAATTAAATCTGGGATTTGTGCGATCGCCAGTTTGATGCCTGCGGTGCCGTTAATGGCTCCAATTCCTTCAAAATCCTCGGCTTCGAGCAACTCTAAAATGTTTTCTCTAATTGCTTCTTCGTCTTCAATTACCAAAATTTTTACCACGGTTATTGCTCCTGTTAGCTGGTAGTTGTTGAAACAAACTGCATTCATACAGTTGAGTAATTTTGAAAAATTTATTTTTTATGGCATTAAGTTAGCGTTACTCGGCGGATGCCGTTGATTAATGTCTTAGTTGTTAAATTGTGCATTTAATTTATATGTTTTAATGTTTTCCGCCTGTTTTTTCCTCTCAATCTGGCTTGCTCTGCGATCGTTCTCGAACATAACAGATATCTCCATTGCGCTGCTGCGACTTATGGGTTGGGAGCGGCAATTAAAGGTAAAGTAATAGTGAAAGTTGTGCCTTGTCCTTCTTGGGTGTCGATCGCCATTTTGCCGTTGTGAAGTTCCACAGCCCTTTTCACAATGGCTAAACCGAGACCTGTTCCCGAAATAGTACCGACATTTGTTGCTCGGTAAAAAGTTTCTAATATCCGTTCTAAATCGGCTTGGGGAATCCCGATTCCTTGGTCTTGAACTTGGAAAACAGCTTCTTGGTTTTGATAGGTGAGATGCAAGGATACTGAACTGCCGGCGGGGGAATATTTGATGGCATTTGACAGCACGTTTCCCAAAATTTGCCGCAGCAGTTTTTCATCCATTTTAGCCTCGCAGTTGCTTTCTTCATATATAAAGGCGATCGGGTGTTGGTTGCTGTCGTTGAGCTGCTGTTCTTCTACCAGTTGACGGCAAAATTTTTCGAGGTTTAAGGAAACCGGTTGAAATGGCAAGGTATTTGCTTCTATTTTGCCAATTACGAGGATATCTTCTAATAACTCTGTCATGCGTTTGATGGCTAATTGAATCCGCACAAAATGAGTATTTTTTTTATCTTCCGACCACTTAGAACTGTAATCTTGTAGCAATCCAGCGGAAAATTGGATGGTTGTCAAGGGGGTGCGGAACTCGTGGGAAACCATTGTGACAAATTTAGCTCGCAGTTCTGAAAGCTCCTTTTCTCGTGCTAGGGCTTTGAGGGTTTCGGCTTCTGCACGCTTGCGATCGCTAATGTCGCGGGCTTCAGCAATCAGCAGCAAAACTTGTCCGGTCTCATTTTTAACAGGTTTGAGTGAGAAATCAACTGTCACAATTTGGCCGCTTTTACCTAATAAGTCGATTTCGCTGCGAAAAAACTCGCCGCGGCTGGCTTTGGCGATCGCCAACTGCAATTGTTCGTAAAAATTTCGGGACTGGGGCCAAATCGCCATTTGCCAAATCGGGCGGCCGACAATATCTTCCGATCGCAATCCAGAAAAATCCAGGGCTGTCTCGTTCACTTCCAGCACCACTCCTTCGGGAGTCAGCAGCTTGGTGAGTTGAAACGAAGAGTCAAAAATCGCCCGAAAACGCCGCTCGCTTTCCCGCAGCATTTGAAATGTTTGGGAGCGTTCGATCGCGTAGCGGATCGTCCGCACTAATAATTGAGTAGTAATTTGACCTTTAACAATGTAATCTTGAGCTCCCAAGCGAACTGATTCCAGGGCGATCGCCTCATCGTCCAAGCCTGTCATTACCACCATTGCTGTATCGGGAGCAACTTCTCGCAGGCGAGTTAGCGTTTCCAAACCGCGGCTGTCGGGTAAAGAAAGGTCGAGCAAAACTACATCAAAGGGTTGTTTTGACAGTTGGGCGATCGCCTCATACAGGAACTCAACCGACACCAGTTCCCACTGGACGCCCCCAGATACTTCTAACAGTTCTGCAAGCAAATCAGCATCAGCGGGATTGTCTTCTACTAACAGAATCTTAATCCACATAGCTCAAAAGTTTTTGACTGTAACATTTTCACGGCGTACCAATCTCAGATTAAACTTTTTTGATTGACCAAACCTAATTTAACTTGAAAATTATTATTTGGGAACTGTCCCGATCGCTAGTTGCGAATCCTCAATCCATTTTACCAACGTAGATACTTGACTAAAACCGACAGGTTTAGTAACGTAGCAGCGAGCTGACAGGTCATAAGACTGGAGAATCTCTCCCTCGGCTGCATCCGCGATCGTAATTATTACCGGAATAATTTTTAACTTGGGATCGGAGTTAATTTCGGCTAAGACTTCTCAACCGCTTTTTTGGGCAAATTCAAGTCAAGCAGAATCAAATTGGGACTGGCTACGCCAGCATACAAACCTTCTGACTTCAAAAAATTGATTGCTGACACCCCGTCTTCCACCATAAATTGTTAAAAAAATTGCTTTGGGCCAGACTTTATCCACCCTAGTCGGCATCGCCCTCGTGAATCTTCCACCAGCAGAATCTCCAGAGGTTTAACATTTTTTAAATCGCCGATCGGCTAAGTATCTGTTGTTTAATTTACAGGAAGTTTCACGACGGCGAGCCAGAATTCCTCAATTAACCTGACTACTTTAGTAAATTCTATGAAGTCTACCGGCTTAGTTATATAACAGTTGGCGTGGAGTGAGTAGGATTTAATAATATCTTCGGGAGCTGCTGAAGTGCTGAGAACTACTACAGGAATTAATTTTAACTTGTGGTCGGCTTTTATTTCTTCTAGCACTTCGACGCCACTTTTTTTGGGCAAATTTAAATCTAGCAAAATCAAATCGGGACGCGGTACGTCCAGATAGGGTTCTTTTTTGCGCAAAAATTTGATTGCTTCGACTCCATCCTCCACAAAATGCAAGTTATTCAATATTTTACCTTGACCGAGGGCTTCTATTGCCAAATCGGCATCGCTGGGAGAATCCTCTATCAGCAGAATCTGTATGGGTTTAAAAGTGTGTCGATCGCTCATCACCGGGTATCCTTTTGATTACAGGAAAAAAAATTAACTTGGAGGCTTCAGCTATTAATTATAGGAATAGTAAAGTAAAAAGTCGCTCCTTTTCCTTCCTGAGATTCTACCCAGATGCGGCCGCCGTGGCGTTCGACAATGCGCTTGCACATCGCCAAACCTATACCAGTACCCGAATATTCGCGACGGGAGTGCAGGCGTTGAAAAATGATAAAAATGCGATCGGCATACTCCGGATCGATCCCAATGCCGTTATCGCTGACGCTGAACAGCCATTCGCTCTCTTGGCGGCTCGCAGCGATATGAATCAGCGGGATATCTTGGCGGCAAAATTTGATGCCGTTGGCGAGCAAATTTTGGAATAATTGCACCAGTTGAGATTCATCGGCCATCACCGCGGGCATCTCCTCGTAGGTGATGACAGCTTTTGTTTCGGCGATCGCAATTTGTAAATTGCACATAGTTTGCTCGACAACAGCCTTGCACTGCGCCTGCTCAAATTCTTTCCCTCTGGTTCCCAGCCGCGAATAGACCAACAAATCGTTAATTAACTGCTGCATTCTAGTGGCGCCATCGACAATATAATTAATATATTTATCGGCGCGCTCGTCCAAATTTTCCTGATAGCGCTGTGCCAGCAATTGAGTATAGCTGGTAACGGCTCGGAGCGGTTCTTGCAAATCGTGAGAAGCCACATAAGCAAATTGTTCTAATTCCTCATTAGAACGCTTCAAATCTTCTGTAAGTTGCAGCATTTGCTGCTCTGCTGCTTTGCGGTCTGTAATGTTGTAAACGAGCGCGCAACATGACAGCATATTCCCCAGATCGTCAAATACAGGACTGGTAGAAAGATAAGTCCAAATATCTTTGCCGTCTTTGGTTTTAAATTTAAATTCGTGTGTTTCAGCAATACCCTGTTTGCGCCGCTCGACATTATCAAGAGCTTGTTGTTTTTCCGGTTCCTCCATGAAATCAAACAGCGACCGCCCGAACATTTCTAATTCAGTATAGCCCAGCATTCGCGCCATGGCATGGTTCACGTAAGTGGTGAGGGAATTGCTATCAATTACCCAAATACCTTCTTCTGCTAATTCCACTATTTGCTTGTACTTAAATTCGCTTTCGAGCAAAGCTGTTTCAGTTAGTTTGCGCTGGGTGATATCTTTCATGAAACAGTGGTGGCCGTTAAATGTCCCTTGGGCATCGCAAGCTTTTACCATTGTTATTTGCTTGTAAAAAAACGTTTTATTTTTCCGCACACCTCTAGCTTCTACTTCTACTTTGCCCGAAATTAGCATTTCCTGATAAGCACCAATCAGCATCTCAACATCATCCGGATGTACGGTGAGCGGCCATTCGATGCCGACCATTTCTTCCGGTTGGTAACCGCAGGTATGAGCGTAAGCTCGGTTAGCATTAACGTAGCGTCCCTCGATGTCCAGCCGCGAAATGCCTTCTACCGCATTTTGCATGGCATTGGTGAGGTCGCGCAGCTCTTTTTCTGCTTGTTTGCGATCGCTAATATCCTGAGCGATACCCAAAAAACCGTTAATAGTTCCGTTGTTGTCAAACAAGGCAGTTACAGACAGCAGTACCGGAAACCGCGAACCATCTTTGCGGATGTAAGTCCATTCATTTTCATCAGCTATTCCCCGGCACGGCAAGGCAACAAAAGCCTCAAATCCTGGCTCTATTTTTACTCCCAATTCTTGAGAAAGAGTTTCGGCTCTTTTACCCACTTCCACAGGATCGTGAATGATTTCTGGCGTGACTTTTCCTACCACTTCTTCAGGAGAATAGCCTAAAAGTTGCTGTGCTGCCAGATTAAATGTTTTAATTTTGCCGTCTGGTTCTGTCGAAATAATTGTGTAGTTAGCACTATTGAGAATTGCATTTTGCAGTTGCGTCAATTCCAGTAAAGTTATCGCAATTTTTTCTCGGGATGCTATTTCTTTTTGCAATTTATAGTTATAAATTTCGATTTGAGCAGTGCGATCGGCAACTCGACGCTCCAGAGTTTCATTGAGCAGTCGATTTTCTTCTTCTACTTGCTTGCGTTCTGTAATATCAGTAATAGTACCCACATAGCTGTTAATTTCCCCATTTTTTCCAATTTGACCGACAGCTTGAGCAAAAACCCAACTGATTTCAGTGCGATCGATGCCTTGAAAGCGGTACTCTGATTTAAACGGCAATTTCTCGGCAGCGGCGCTGTACCATTGGTCAAAAACCCGCTGGCGGTCGTCTGGATGAATGCCTTGGAACCACCCTTTACCCAAAGCTTCATCGCAGGCCATTCCCGAAATCTGACACCAGCGCTCGTTGACATACAAGCAATCTCCTATAGCGTCTACATAAAATATTCCCACCGGCGAAGCTTCAGTTAAGGTTTGATAGCGAGCTTCTGTTTCTCGGCGTTCGATGATTTCTTGTTGCAGTATGCGATCGATCATCCCTAATTGAGTTGGGCTCAGGAGAGTTAATGCTTGGGGAACTAAAGGAACTAATGCAAAAGCGGTGTAAGCAGAAATCGCGGCGGTAATAATTTTCAGACAGCCAGAAACCCAATAAACAGGATGCCAAAGCGTCCAAACTTCCATGACATGAGTAGTGCCGCAGGAGATAATAAAGGCGGCAAACAGCCAAAAAATATTGCGAAAGGGTAAGTCTTTTCCCTGACTGATAAAATAAATTAGCGATAGCGGTATTGAATAGTAAGCCATGGCAATTATCGAGTCTGACACGATGTGGAGCGCCACAAGCTCTCGCTGCCAAAGGTAACAGTGACCGTGAGGAATATAATTCCCGATGAATAAGAGGTTATTTAAAACAGTCCACATGATCAAGAAATGGGTAATGGGGAATGGGGAATGGGTAATGGCATTGGTGTAAACTCAAGCTTAAAAACCCTTATATCTCTCGTTCACAATCGAGGCCCGATCCCCCTCGCATCCCCCTTAAGAAGGGGGACTTTGAGAGCTTTTCTCCTTTTTGAATGGAGACTTTGAACACTCTTGTCCCCCCCTTCTTAAGGGGGGTTAGGGGGGATCTAGGCCTAATCGTCAAATAGTAGATCGGCAGTATATTTAACGTTAAGTTGACACGGCTTTGGGTAATCGGGAATGAAAAATTTAACCCAATAACTTATAACTTATCTCAAATTTCTCAAATATACAGAAGACCGGGCGAATATAATTCACGCCTACAAAAACAAAACCCGCTTAAGAGCGGGTTGAAGTCTGATCTTTTTCCTTCTTCTTTCTTCTCTCGCGACGATAACTCAAGCCTTCTTCTATCAATCCGTTACATCCGTTACAGAATCCGCTGCCGAACTTTCTTCACCTATAAAAAAAGGGGCGAGCCCGAAGCCCGCCCCGCCCAAAATTATGCTGCTGCTATTGATTAACCCAACAGCGCCTTAGCCTTAGCTACGACATTATCAACGGTGTAGCCAAACTTTTCTAAAGCAACGGGGCCTGGTGCAGAAGCGCCGAAGGTGTCGATGCTGATGCTGTCGCCTTCGGAACCTAAATAACGTCCCCAGCCGAAGCTAGAAGCTGCTTCAACTGCTAACCGTTTGGTAACAGCTTTTGGTAGTACAGATTCGCGGTAAGCGGCATCTTGCAAGTCGAACAATTCCCAGCAAGGCATCGAAACGACGCGGACTTTATTGCCGGCGGCGCGCAATTTTTCAGCGGCATCAACGCAAAGGTATGTTTCGCCACCGGTGCCGATTAAAATGATGTCGGGAGTGCCGCCGTCGTCGGACAAAGTGTAAGCGCCTTTGGCTGTTCCTTCGATCGAGCTTCCAGCCAAATTGGGCAAGTTTTGACGGGACAAAGCCATCAAAGTAGGGCGTTTGGGGCTTTCAATTGCCACTTTGTAAGCACCGGATGTTTCGTTTCCATCCGCAGGGCGCATTACCAACAAATTGGGGATGGCGCGCAGGGAAGCGATGGTTTCGACTGGTTGGTGAGTGGGGCCATCTTCGCCCAAGGCTACGGAGTCGTGAGTCATTACATAGATAACTCCAGCTTCCGAGAGTGCGGAGAGGCGAATTGCGCCGCGCATATAGTCGGCAAATACTAAGAATGTGGCGCAGTAAGGTATTAAGCCACCGTGGAGGAGCATACCGTTGGCGATCGCGCCCATGGCGTGTTCCCGCACACCAAACCGCAGGTTCCGTCCTTCGTATTGACCTTTTTGGAAATCTTTTTCACCCTTGAGCAAAGTCATGTTAGAAGATGCCAAGTCAGCGGAACCACCGATTAATTCAGGTAGGACAGCAGCCAAAGCATTCAAACATTTTCCAGAATGATTCCGGCTGGAATCTGCCTTATCTTCCGGCTTGTAAGTTGGCAAAACTTTATCCCAACCGCTAGGAAGTTGGCCAGCAACGGTGCGCTCATATTCCGCTGCTTCTGCGGGATATGCTGCTTTGTAAGCATCAAAAGCTTTCTGCCATTCTTGCTCAGATTGAGCGCCACGTTCAACTGCTTTGCGGAAGTGCGACAAAGCATCAGCAGGAATTTCAAACGGTGCGTGTTCCCATTTCAAGAAATCGCGAGTTGCTTTCACTTCATCGGTACCCAAAGCAGCGCCGTGAGAATTGTAAGAATTGCGCTTGTTGGGAGAACCGTAACCAATGATGGTGCGGACTTTAATCATGGACGGTTTGTCCGTGACTTTTTTCGCTTCTTCAATAGCTTTGTGAACTGCTTCTAAATTAGTATCGTTGTCTAGAGCAGTATTGTCTACTGTAATAACGTGCCAGTTGTAGGCTTCAAAACGCTTGCCGACATCTTCAGTAAAGGCCAAGCTAGTGTCGCCTTCGATCGAGATGTGATTGTCATCGTAGAGAGCAATTAATTTGCCGAGTCCGAGGTGTCCGGCCAAGGAACAAGCTTCGCCAGAAATGCCTTCCATGTGGCAGCCGTCACCCATGATCACATAGGTGTAGTGGTCAACAATGGTGTTACCGGGCTTGTTAAACTTGGCAGCGAGGTGAGCTTCTGCCATTGCTAAACCGACGGCGTTAGCAATGCCTTGTCCCAGGGGGCCTGTAGTAACTTCTATGCCTTCGGTAACAAAGTTTTCGGGGTGTCCGGGGGTTTTGGATTCCCACTGACGGAATTGCTTGATGTCGTCGAGGCTGACGCTATCGTAGCCTACCAAGTGCATGAGGGCGTACTGTAGCATACAGCCGTGGCCGGCGGAGAGGACGAAGCGATCGCGATTGAACCACTTGGGGTTTTTGGGGTTGAACCGCATAAACCGATCCCACAGCACGAATGCCATAGGAGCAGCGCCCATCGGCAGTCCCGGGTGTCCTGATTTTGCTTTTTCTACCGCATCGATGGCGAGAAAGCGGATAGAGTTGATGCAGAGTTCTTCGAGTGATTGAGTTGCAACAGCCATAATTCTGGTTTTTATATGTAAGAGAGTGTGTGTGGTCGATTCTGGCAGAGGTACGATAAGTCGAGTTCGATCGCCCGCGTCTCTGCTGTTCAGTTTCTGTGGAACTGCCGTGAGGCTGCACTACATATCATCTCACCACTTGCGATCGACAGACAACTTAATTTTTTAATGTTTCGGTCGCTTTGACAGTTGACAGTTGGCAGTTGACAGTTGACAGTTGGTAGTTGACAGCGGGCAGTTGGTAGTTGACAGTTGAGAGGAAAGCAGGGGACAGTTAGAGTTAAGTGTGGGAATCAAACCGTTTAGCAGTCAGGGGTTTACTTTTTATTTTTGAGATTGTTTGCGTCGGCGCCGGATGTGGGGGTTGCGAGCGCAGATTTTGGTCAACAGTTAAGGCAGGCCCGACGATCGCAAGTGTATCTTAGTTGTTTGAAAAATTCATCTGTGTTGCCTACTTATGATAGAGTTTGGTGTTTCTGACATCTTGCACCAGTTGGAACATCCTCGGCAGCGCACCTGTCCGATAGTCGGCCCCGGAATTAATTCCCTGGCTAAAAGCTAAAGTCCACAGCGAGGAGGACTGACAAATTTATTAGTTAAATTCTTTAGTCGGTTTTAACCGACTTTAGCTATTAGCCCGGAGTTTAAACTCCGGGCGGGTTCCCGCTCAAGGGAACTCGATCGCCCGAAGCCCGATCGCTCCTTGAGCGAGAATAGTGCAAAATGTAAGATATTGGTAATTTTAACCAGGCAATAAGTAATGACTCTGAGTGAAGCCGAAGTCCGCAGTCAAAAAGTAGAGGAACTGCGATCGCAAGGCATAGAACCGTATCCTAGCCAATCCTACGCGCGATCGCACACAGCCCAACAAGTCCGCGAAATATTTAGTCAGCCTGGAAAAGAACTCGCCAACGGAGAAAGCGATCCCGAAGAAATTCCGCTGCGATTAGGCGGCCGCATTATTTCCAAGCGAGACAGCGGCAAAATTGGTTTCATCGATTTAAAAGACGCCACAGACAAAATCCAACTCAAAATCGAGAAAGCAATTGTCACCGGTGAAGTCGGTTTGAGCTTTGAACAAATAAAAAAATTGCTTGATATCGGCGATTTTGTCGGTGTCCAAGGCATCGCCTGCCGCACGCCCCGGGGAGAACTTTCTATTTTAGTGCGGGAATTCACGCTGTTATCAAAAGCTACGATCCAATTTCCCGATGCTTATTACGGTATTAACGATCCCGAAGTTTGCCGCCGCCACCGCGAAATGGATTTGGCTAGCAACCAAGATGCGCTCAACCGTTTCATGCTGCGCAGCCGCATCGTTCAAAGCATCCGTTCCTATCTCTGGAAAGCCGATTTTTACGAAATAGAAACACCGACACTGCAAGCTATTTACGGCGGTGCTGCTGCTAAGCCGTTCATCACGCACCACAATGCTTTGGAAGTAGATTTATATTTGAGAGTTGCTCCAGAGTTATTCTTAAAAAGGGCAATTTGCGGCGGCTTCGAGCGAGTATTTGAACTCGGTAAAGCCTTTAGAAATGAGGGTATTGATAGCACTCACAATCCCGAGTTTACATCCTTAGAAGTTTACCAAGCTTATGCAGATGTGTTCGACATTTTAACAGTTGTCGAAGATGTGATGTGTTTTGCGGCGGCGGCTGTCTTTGGAGATGTCGTGGAAATTGAAAATCAGGGAGAAACCATCAGTTTAGAGCGCAAGTTCGACTACAGCGATAAATATCCCGGTTTTAGCGGCAAACACTGGCAAGTTAAAACGATGGTGGAAGCTGTCAGAGACGAGTTTGGGCTGGATTTTGACAGTTTGGACTTAGAAAGTGCGATCGCCAGTGCCAGCAAGCTAGAACTGCACCTGTCCAAGTTAGAACAACAAAGTTTAGGCTACGTATTGTACGCAGTTTTTGACAAATTAGTTGTTCCCAAACTAATTCAACCGACATTCATTATCGACTATCCAGTCGAAGTCAGTCCTCTAGCCAAAGGACACCGCAGCAAACCGGGATTTGTCGAACGTTTTGAGCTGTTTATTAATGGCACAGAATACTCAAATGGATTCTCAGAATTGAACGATCCGAAAGAGCAAAGAAAGCGGTTTGAAGAACAGCTAGCGCAGAAAAATGCAGGCGACGACGAAGCGCATCCCATGGATGAAGACTTTATACAAGCCTTATCTTTGGGAATGCCAAATTGTGCCGGCATGGGAATCGGCGTAGACAGATTGGTGATGCTTTTAACTAACACTCAAAGTATCCGAGATGCCGTGATGTTCCCGACAATGCGACCGATCAAAGACTCTTAGCATTGAAATTATTGTGGGGGTGGGCTTCTAGCCCGCCTTCAAGAAACAAACTAAAAGCACAACAGCTTATCCATTTATAAAATAACAAAAATAGTGAGTTCACCAATGAGTACAAAAATGAGTTCAAAAAACTGATGTGATTCAGCCATAGTGGAATGATAAACTAGATTTAGGCAACAGCGCCACGCAGGAGAACTCTGATGGAAGAACTGCACCAACCAGGAGATATCATTGCCGAAAGATATCGCATCATCGAGACTTTGGGACAAGGCGGTAACGGCATCACCTACAAAGCCGAAGACCTCAAAAGCAGCGAACAAGTAGCCCTGAAAGCTTTATCCTTTCACCATATGACTGATTGGAAACAGATGGAACTATTTGAGCGCGAAGCCCAAACCCTCGCTAGTCTCAATCATCCTGGAATTCCCAAGTATCTAGATTACTTTCAAGTAGACACCTCAGAAGACAGAGGTTTTTACATAGTTCAACAACTGGTAGTAGGCAAGTCTTTAGCCGAATTAGTCAAGAATGGTTGGCGCACTAATGAGGCAGGAGTGCGAAAAATTGCCACACAAGTTTTAAATATCCTCATCTACCTGCAAAGCTTGAAACCCCCTGTATTTCATAGAGACATTAAGCCCCAAAACTTAATTGGTGGCAAAGATGGCAAAGTATATTTAGTAGATTTTGGTTCAGTGCAGAATACTTACCGCAGTACCTTTTCCTATGGCAGTACAGTAGTTGGCACTTTTGGATATATGGCACCGGAACAGTTTCAGGGTCAAGCATTGCCTGCAACGGATTTATACGGTTTGGGTGCGACATTATTGTTTTTGTTGACGCATCGTTCCCCGGCAGATTTGCCAACAGATAGACTCAAGATTAGTTTTCGCAAAAGGGTGCAGATTTCCGAGCAGTTTGCTGACTGGTTGGAGAAAATGTTGGAACCCGATGCAGAAGACCGTTTTGTGTCTGCAAAAGCAGCGCTGGCAGCTTTGCAAAGACCGAAAGTAGTTTTTTCAAAATCGCGCCAGTCAATTCCCAGAAAAGCTTTAATTGCGATGGGTATTATCGGAATCACTTTGTTCATGTGCCTGAAATTTTTTAAGTACCCAACACAAGATTTAATTTTGTTTATGCTCGGATATCACCCCTTAAATAATATATGTAATGCTGTGTCTGAGGGAGACATTGACAATATGAGGGGATATCTATGGCTAGGTGGTAGAATTTCTGAATTATGGAATTGTAATGTCAACTCGGAAAGAGTAGCAATTTTTTTAATAGCTCATACTGCTAATATTAATTTCATTATAAACAAGCAGGGTGAAACTCCCTTCCAAGCTACAATTTTACATAATATGAATGGGTATGCTAATAAGAAAACTGCCGAGATTTTAATTGCTAATGGCGCCGACGTTAATGCCACCAATAAAAATGGTGAGACTGTACTTCATTTGGCAGTAAACCTTTATTGGACAAAAAAGAATACAACAAAAATACGAATTGTGATAGATTTTTTAATAGCCAAAGGTGCTGATGTAAATGCCAGAGATAATGAAGGAAATACTCCGCTACACTTTACCAAAGAAAAGGAAATAGCAGAATTGCTGATAGCCCATGGTGCAGATGTTAATGCTAAAAATAATCAAGGCTATTATCCACTAGATACCGTAATGCGGGATTGGAATGAATATTTTATTGATCACAAGAAGTATGAGGATGAAACGGTAGAATTATTGATTCTAAAAGGTGCAAGTGTTAACACCACTATCTATAAAGAACAATACTCCGGCGATCGCGAAGGCGATACTTCTTTGCATCGTACTATTAAGCTAGGGAAGAATCACTTGTCTGAGCTTTTAGTTAGTAGGGGAGCAAATATTAATGCTAAAAATGAGACGGGTGTTACTCCTTTGGATATAGCGAGAGCTAGTGGCAATAGGGCAATGTCTGTGTTACTTAGAAGTCACGGCGCCCAAGATTCAGGATTGTGTAGAGCAACCCAAATTTTTGACCGTGGCTCCAGCTCAACCGAAAACTTTAATACTATTGATCTCACGTGCGGTCATTCCTACAACAATATTAGAGTCATAGTCCCAAAATAGATCTAATAATAATTAATCTTAGGGTCAGAGTACCAAAATAAACCGAATAATGGAGGAAAATGATCAATTAAGTAGCACAAAATAAAAACAGCAATATTTATAGATCGAGCTTTATGCAAAAAAATCATCAGCAGGGAGAAATTATTGGCGATCGCTATTCTATCCTATATATTTTAGGACAAGGCGGCATCGGCATTACCTACGCAGCAGAAGACTTGAAAACTGGTGAAAAAGTCGCCCTGAAAGCTGTATCGCTGCGGCGAACTGATGACCTCAAAGTGCTAGAACTCTTTGAACGCGAAGCTCGAATTCTCGCACAGGTTCAACATCCAGCAATCCCCCGCTATATTGACTATTTTGAAGTTGGTAAGCGTCGCGATCGCTTTTTTTACCTCGCTCAACAATTAGCAGATGGACAGTCCTTAGCACGGTTAATCGAAAATAGCTGGCATCCGCCTGCAACAGAAGTTCGTTGGATGGCAAATCAAATCTTAGATATTTTGGTCTATTTGCAGCAGCTTGTACCCCCTGTGATTCACCGAGATATTAAACCACAAAATATCATTCGTCGCGATGACGGGCAGCTTTTTTTAGTAGATTTTGGAGCCGTGCAAGATGTGTATCACCAAACTATTACTGGGGGCAGCACTGTTGTAGGCACTTACGGCTACATGGCTCCAGAACAGTTTCGAGGAAAGGCTGTTTTGGCTACTGATTTATACGGATTGGGAGCTACCATAGTTTATTTGTTAACCAGTAAAAGTCCTACGGATTTACCTCAACGCAAACTCAAAATTGATTTCCGTTCTCACGTCCGTATTAATAAGCAGTTTGCCAATTGGTTGGAGCGGATGATAGAACCTGTAGCAGAAGACAGATTTAGTACAGCGAAAGAAGCATTAGCTGTCTTGCGGGGTGAAGAGCCGTTGACTCGTCCAGCAGTCCTAAAACCCCGTCAAGTTATTGACAGTCCTGTCACCCTAAAAAATCAAGATAACGAATTGATTATAGATATTCCACCTGTTTGGTTAAGCAGTATTTATAGTCAATATTTTGCATTAATACCTTTAGTTTGGAATGCACTCTCATTCCCAGCTATCTGGCTAACTACAACAACTTTTGTGTTATTTGCATTTGGCTCGTCCCCTTTGAACATTATCTCTCTATTCTCAATTGTATATAATTTGTTATTTTGGTCTCCTCGTTCCGCTGTCATTTTGATATGGCTATGGGTAGGGGTTTTTTGGATAGTTGGTTTGTGGGTTTTGTGTGTTTATTTATTAAGAATTTCATCTCGCACTAAAATAGATATCGATCGCCATAATTTCGGCTTGCAGCGTTGGTTTTTGGGAATGCGTTACAAAAATATCCAACTACGCAACAAGGAAATTAGCGATGTGGGACTTCAGGGAATTGGTCTGTCAATGAATAAAGCACCTATCACAGTGTGCGTGCTAAAGTGGAAATCCCGCAAGTATAAATTCGGTACGTTTTTGACAGAACCAGAAAAAGCATGGTTAGTAGCCGAAATTAAAGATTTTCTGGAGAAACAACAATCTAACAGTTGACAGTTGACAGTTGACAGTTGACAGTAGTTCTTGGCTAATACCTCAAGCAAACAAAAGTTGACTAAATTCCTCCCCAGTCGGCGACCGACGACTTTCGCTATGAGACAGGGGTTTAAACCCCTGGCGGGTTATGGCAACTCGTGCAAAATGTCAGATCTATCGAATTGGAATATCTCGCCATTCATCACTGTCTATCTCAACCTCTAAGGCTTTGAGGATTTCTACTAAATTGCGACTGAGATATCCTAATATTGGCAGGGCTTTCCCTCGCAGCAATGGCACAATTTGTCTCAGATCGCTCCCAACTTCACAGCCGAGATTTATCATTAAACTGTCTTTAAGTCGCGTCACTATCCAGTAATTTAGCTCGGGATTAGATTGGTTATTTGGCTGCGGTTTAATCAGTGCGTATTTTCTTAAAAACTTGAATGGTTTAATATCTTTACTCTCGATCGCACTTTCAATCTCATCAATTACCTGTTCGATGAACTCTTCAGCAACATATTTCATCACCATGGGCTGAAGCGTGAAGGCAATACCGTTCGGTTCTGCTATTTTATCCAAGAGCGATCGCCTTTCGAGCGATACCAATGTTTCCATTAACTGCGATGGCGTTGGAGGTAACACAAAATTTGCTCTTAATTTTGACAAACATACTGGCTGGCGCTCGATCGCCAGCCAATACATGACATCTTTTTCCATTGGCGACAGCCGACTTACCTGTTCCTTCAACAGCGTCCGCAGTCGATCGCCCAATACCACCGTATTTTGACTCAAAAATTCCTTGATATTCCCCGCAAATACCTCCTGAATCATCGTAGCGATCGCTTTTAATGCTAGCGGACTGCCACCGTAAAGCTGAATCAAGCTTTTCAGTCCGATTTCCGAACCCGAAAAACCTTTATCCTGGAACAAAGCTACAGCATCCGCATCCTGTAATCCCCGCAGTTGCAAGCAGCGGACAGGTGAATTTTCCCCTGACAGCGCAGCAATCTCATTAGGCTTCTCGCGCGAAGTCAGTAACAGGCAACTTTGATGGCGTTCCATCCCTACTCGCCGCAGCAACTCAGCATAATTTTCATAGCCATCTCGCCACTGTCTGGTAGCCAAAGTACGATCGCGCTTGCTTGACTCAGCAATATCGCCGCTACAGCCAAAAATTACCTCTGCCTCATCTAAAATCAGCAAACACCTGCGCTGTTTCAGGTATTCAATAACTTGGGATATCCCTTGATGAATATTGTCAAAAGATTGACTTTCTGACCCTTGGGCAAAGAATTTGAGCAAACTTCCCAACAGATTTTCGAGTGGTGGCATCGGCTTGAGACTCCGCCAAATCAAACACTCAAATTGCTCCTGAATTTGGTCTGCTACCGTCACTGCTAAAGTAGTTTTGCCAATGCCTCCCATGCCCAATAAAAGTATCAGTTTGCACCGATCTTTTACCATCCACGATTCTAACTGGCCGAGTTCTTCCGTGCGACCGTGAAAGCTTGGCACATCAGGCGCTTCTCCCCAATCTTCTCGATTTGAATTGGGGGATGGAGAAGTGGGAATGGGAGAGGGAAGTGCAACCATTTCGGTAGGTATATCTACTTCTTCAACTATATCCAAATCTGCGATCGCCTCCCAATCGCTAATGCCAACTGCGTGACAAATCGCTGTGAAACTCCCGCTTTCGATGGCTATCCCCCGCCAAAACCGCCTCAAAGTTGCCTGAGACGTGTGAGCATCTTGCCACCAAGCCATGGTTCGGGTTTTCGTCCACCCCTTTCTGTGGCGCGCGCGATCGACCCTTTCTAGTCCCTGTTGAGATGCCCTTATAGAGCCAGTCATACCTGTTATTTTGCCAGCGTGTTTATTCAATTTTGACTCACCTCGGGCGATCGCGAACTTGCAACTGAGTTCAAATATGAGTCCGTAACTGAGTCAAACAACCAATGCACCTCTGTCATTCTAGAAATAAGAGGAAGCCAAGCCTTAATAAATATTGACAGAGGTTAGAAGTTATGAATACCAAAACGACCGTTCTTGTAAAGTCCATTTCCAACTCTGTATCAAATAGCACCAGCTTGGAAGATCAGTTGACTGCTTTCGTCCAAAAATCCCTAGCTGACAGCTATTCTCAGGATCTTGATGCCAACCTGCAACAGCTTGATGCGGCATGGGAAGCCCAGAAATTGCTTTGGCAAATGCGAGATGACACTCAAGTTTGACCAGCGAATTCTCAGAAGCTGACTTTTTTTGCTGTAAACCTAACCGATAACTTTGGAGATTATTTTCAAGAGGTAAATCCGATGACAACTTTATTGCCCGATCGCATTTCGCGCTACTGTAATGTTCTAGAACCGCTGGTAACAGCGGAAGTGATGCGCCAGCTAGCAGAGTTGCCGCCCAACTTAGTGAAATATATCAAACCAGAGGAAGCGATCGCCTATGCACTCAATCGCTTACCACCTTTATATGCTACTAGCCAAGAGGGATGGAAACGGCAACAGGAAAAAGCTCAAACCGACTTAGCAAAGAACATTTTTCTCGCAGTACGCCAAGGTTTAGCAGCGGTTCAGCGAGACCCCTTAAAAGCTTCAACTCCTTTAGAAGATGAATTATCTTTTGAACACAATTGAAGTTGTTGATTCACCGCATAAACGAACCGACAACACCGTTCAAATCTTCAGACAAAGGATTTCCCAAAGCTTTAAATTTCCATTCGCCACCTTCCCGATAAACTTCTCCCATCAACATATTTAATTTTCCTTCATAGGAAGGGTCATTTGACAAGCGATAGCGAGCGATTTCTTTCCCAGTAGCATCTACAGCCCTCACGAAAGCATTTTGTACCATGCCAAAATGCTGTTTTCGGTTTTTTCCATCGTAAATATTTACGCCCAAGATAATTTTGTGATATTCTGCTGGCAAAGAACTTAGTTTCACAAATATTTGTTCGTCGTCGCCCTCTCCCTCTCCCGTGAGATTGTCGCCGGAATGAACCACGGTTTTGTCCTTAGACTCCAAATGAGAGTAATAAATTACATCTTCTTTGTAGTTTTTTAATTTGCCATTTTCTCCTAGCAGCAGAGCGTAGGAATCTAAGTCAAAATTTGCAACGCTGCTGGCGAAAAGACTTGTTTTAGCTTTCGCTACATCCCAGCCCAAAGCCATTGTCAATCGGGATAAGTCGAATTCGCTTTTGCTGAGAACGATCGATTGTCCCTTTGTCAAGTTGATAGCCATAGTTTGATTATTTGGTAAGGTTTGTCGTGCAATACAGTTCTGATAAAATGTAAGGTTTAAACCGCGCCTATACAAACAAAACTCGATATCAGGGGGGTTGAATAAGGGGGGATTGAAATTACCTGACTTTGTTTTTTTAGACGCGGTTTAAATCCTACGTCTTCTCTATTTCCTTACGATCAGGCATACTTATCTACAAAGCTTTGCAAGCCTGAATTGTAACCTTGTCCCACAGCTTGGAACCTCCACTCGCCATCTTTCTTGTAAAGTCTGCCAAACTCCACCGCAGTCTCCCGAGAAAAGTCCTCATCCAAATCGTATTTTGTAACTTCTGTGTTAGTAGTCGTGTCGTAAATCCTGATAAAAGCATTCCGCACTTGACCGAAATTTTGCCTTCTCGATTCCGCTTCGTGGATTGTCACCACAAACACAATCTCTTCTACCGCCGGATCGACTTTGGTTAAATCGACTGTAACGGTTTCATCATCGCCAACTCCTTCTCCGGTTCTGCTATCTCCCAGATGTTTTACAGAAGAATCCGGCGACTCTTTGTTATTGTAGAAAACAAAGTATTTTTCGCTGGTAATTTTACCAGCAGCGCCCAGCATAAACACGGAAGCATCTAAGTCAAATGCGCCTCCGGTGTCTGTAGCGTTGAGATCCCATCCCAAACCGATCCCGGCATTTTTCAGCCCTGGTGCTTCTTTAGAAAGATTGATTCTTCCGCCTTTCTCCAAGTTGATTGACATTTGCTCTCCTGTTCGCAACATCACTCTTCGTTACCGATCGCAATTATATCAATTATCAGAGGAGCTTGACAAATTGCTTTTGGTACTCATCCTCTGTCATCAGTTCTGTGGTACTTTCTACTCTGTCTAAAAACACGATGCCATCTAAATGGTCGTATTCGTGTTGAAAAATTCTGGCCACAAACTCTGTCAATTCTTGTCGGTGAAATTTCCCCTCTCTACAAGTGTATTCAATTTCGATCGCCCGGCTTCTCGGCACCAATCCCCGAATCCCCGGAATACTCAAACAGCCTTCCCAGTCTTTGGCTGTATCTGTTGATGCCGCGACAATCCGGGGATTAATCATGGCTGTCGGTTCCATGTGGGGCGCTTGGGGATACCGCAGGTTGGGACGGGATGCGACGATGAACAGGCGATCGCACATAGCCGCTTGAGGGGCCGCAATCCCCACTCCGTGCGCGTGTTGGACGGTAGAAATTAGGTTGTCGATTAGCTGTTGAATGCGATCGTCCTTCACATTCTCGACAACTTGCGACGGTTGGCGCAATACGGGATTTCCTAATTGTGAAATTTGCAATATTTCTGACATAGTTATTGGTTATTGGTTATTGGTTATTGGTTATTGGTTATTGGTTATTGGTTA
>NZ_JAUBOJ010000047.1:0-28142 GCF_036700185.1 Microcoleus sp. BM001215392
TCGAGAAACCGGGTTTCTACGAGTTTTTGGGTTGGGTGACCAGAAATATAGAGATCGACCCGGTTTCTGAGATTTACGCAAAATAGATATCAAATGGGTTCTATAAAGAAAAAATCCACTCCCGGCGGGTTGAAATTGTTGATTTTCCCCAGTCGCCGTCCGGCGGACGAAAGTTTGACGCTTACGCGGTTTCAACCCGCAGGTCCTATCTAGTGTTCACCGATTAAGAATTTTGGCGGCAAATCCCGAATACCGATGTGTAGCCGTGCAGAAACGTGCTGCCCCCGACGGGGCCGATTTCGCCGTTGCAGAAAAAGCCGCTCAGGGGGATGTTTTTGAGGTATCTGGCGAACAGTCGCGAGTCAAAGTTCGACTGGCCGTAAAGCCCTTCACCGCGCCCCAGACAAGAGAAAATCAAGGCGCCGGCGCTGGATGTACCCCTGTCCTCGGCGGCCCGCTGATGCCGATCGAGCAGCATCTCTAAGTCTTCTGCGGAGGTGCGCGCGTCCCGCAGGTGGAATTGGATGCGCTGTCCGGGACGGACTCGATCGCCGATCGCAATTGCCCCGACTTTGGGATCTACTCCCAACAAATTGCGGATTAAAAAATCTCCCGGCTCTAATGTCATCTTGAATTCATCGCTGACTAAGCCCACAAATAACGAGTGCTGGGCTAATTCTCGGTCTGCTTCGCTCAAGGTCTGAACTAACTCTCGCAGCGCCTCTAAGGGCGATCGCTCGATGCCTCTGCTGCTGCTATCATCAGTTTGTTCTTCGAGTTTCAGCAAAATATTGCGCTCTCCTTCCGTCACCCGATACGGATGCCCGATCGGTCTACAGCCTTGGGCGACGATCGTTTCCAAAACTATATTCCCGCTCAAAGCAACTCCCACCGTGCCTTCTCGGTAAAGCTGATAGTCGCAAAACAGCGCCGCACCTCTGGAACCGTCCCCGCCGGCGAGCCCCCCTACCTTCGGCGCGCCCGGATAGGCATAATCTAGCCCTTGCAGCAAATCGTTAATTTTTGCAGAAAACGGGTCGGCCAAGATGATAAATTGCGGTTCTTCCTCGACCGGCACGCCCAACAGATCCACCCAAGTATCCGGGGGACTGTCTAAGTCCGGCAGTTCTTCTCCACTGACGTGAAAGGTTCTGATATTTACCGACGGTAAGCGGGCCAGACTCAGGCTGACTGCGGGAGAACCCTCTACTTCTTCGGTCAACCCGCCCCGGTTGGTACCGATGACTCCTCCCCCGCCGCACCCCAAAATCGCTGCCACTGGCAGCAGTTCTTGCAGTAAAGGCATCAGCCGAGAATACTCGCTGGCAAAGGCAGACGAGATAAATATCAGCGCTAAATCTGCCGGGCCGTCTAATTCGCGATCGGCTTGTTCTACAACTTCTCTCAGGGCTGATTCTAAAGACGGACGGGTTGATAAGGCGCTGACCCATTGCATTTGGTTTGACTTGTCCATCAGGCTAACTTCTTTATAAAACTATCTCTATACATTAGGCTAACCGCAACTGGCCGCTGGCGGGACGGTTTTCTGGGGCGATCGATTCGGCTCCCTGGCGGAGATCGTGTTAACATAAGTTAACATGAGTCAAGCATCAATCTGTTTAGTGTTAAATGGCACGTTTAGCTAAATCTTAAAAGATAAAGCTCAATACAGTTTGACACGCCAGTTTCATGTAGTGTTTTTATCAAAAGTAAGGTCGGCTCGACCTGCATTGATGCCTGTGGACTAGAACCGGGCGACAGGTTCTCTGTAAAACAGGAAGTAAAGACGGCTGCTGCGATCGCAGTTATGGATGATTTCTATCTGGGCTGCCACAGCAGCGCATCTCAAGCTAGTATTAGTTGAGGTCGCCAGACTGAAACGGCAAGTCAAACACAAGCTAACATCCAAAAAGAAAACCTTTCATACCAACAAGTTTATGACAACAACACCCGCAGGCAACATCGAAGAAAAAATTGAAGAAGAACTAGAAAGCGCTCGTACCGTCTGTGACTTGAAGGGCGCCACTTCCGGGGAATGTGCAGCAGCGTGGGACGCAGTTGAAGAACTGCAAGCTGAAGCTTCCCACCAAAAGCAAGTCAAGCCTAAGAATTCTTTTGAAAAATATTGCGACGACAATCCTGACGCTGCTGAGTGCCGCATCTACGACGAATAAACGAGCAATTTAGCTTCGTATCTGCCCTCCCGCGTCAAAATCTAAATTTTGACGCGGGATTTTTGTATCGGTTGAAACTCCAGGTAATGGCGACATTTCCCGAACAGAGCAATCAGCTTTCGATCCGACAGTTGTGCATGCAAAACCCGAGTCAAAAATAGACGCACAGATGGCTGCGGCTCTCCTCGCTTCGCCATCACAAAAAAACTGTTAGCAATCGCGTATTCGCGAATATCCTGTATAGAACCCATTTGATATCTTTGAGTTTTTGGATTGGGTGACGAGAAATATAGAGATCGACCTGTTTCTGAGATTTAGCCTGATGTCGAGAAACCGCGTTTCTACGAGTTTTTGGGTTTGGCGACCAGAAATATAGAGATCGACCGGGTTTCTGAGATTTACGCAAATATAGATATCAAATGGGTTCTATAGAGTACCAACCGAGAAAGACCCCAAGTACCGTCCAAGTGCAGCAGCAACTAGAACATTAAGACTGTTTTACAGTTGCTGATTTTTGAGCTTTTTTATAGTAAAATCTGTCACAAATAAGTGAGTATATTTTCCCTAAAATGTTGAGTCTTTTATTGGCAGCCACCGGGCCTTGGTTTCAACCACTTGTGTGGATGGATTACCGGTTATCTGTGTTGTTAACCGTTTCGATCCCGCTGGTAGTGCTGATTTGGGCTGTTTTTGCTTCATCTGAGGCGATCGTCCGTTTGTTGATAATTTATTGGCGGGTGGCGAGTTTGCTGGCAATTACACTTTACCTGATGATGGCGGCGCTGCCTGTGAGCTTTGTCTCCTCGGTGATGGGGAGGGCTTTGATTCCTGCTTGTCTGTGGTTTTGGCAAGATTTAAACGACGAAATTGCCGATCGCCCGCAATCGTCTTTGAAGCTGGCCTTTACAGCTTGGCGCTGGGCAATTACTGTTTACAGCGGTTTAGGTGCGATCGCTCAAATTCCCTTCTTAAGCTGTGCCTTTAAATCTCAACTTCAAGTAATTGACGAACCTTTTTGTAGTGTTTGGTTAAACCCGCCTTGGCTTTACAAGCAGATGTTTCACCCCGGGGCTAACCCTCAATTTTTGGGATTGTTGGGTCTAATGGGCTTAACAATTTATGTACTTTACTTGTCATATTTTGTGCTAATTAAATTAGGAAAACAAGGCAGGTCAGCTACTGGAAATTAATTCAGTTGACAGTTGACAGCTCGCTCCCGAAGTCGAATGGTTGACAGCACTTGACAAAAGAAGGAAGAGGATTCGAGTAATGAATAGTCTGATTTTATTTTATTCCGATCGGGTGCGAGGGCTTTAAACCAATTCTTGCTGGTGAATCTTAAGCAAGTATTTACATCCTAAATTCGTGGTTTAATTCTTAAAAAGACCAAAACAAAGGACACAGTTACGAAACAATCAAAGTAATAAAAAGATAGCTGACGTGAGTGTAATGTTATTGGAAAAGACTGTGATGGATAGCAAAGAAGCGTATTTACAGTGCTTAGAAAAATTGATTTGGGCGCTCGATCGCCTGAATGCAGAAGTTGAACCAACTGAAATCGCTCGGATTGCGGAACTGATCGTTCAGCCGATGACTGGGCCCTGGCGGTTTTTTCACACTCCCGAACATATTTTTGATGTCGGGGGAAACGAAGACGCGATCGAGATTTTGGCAGCTTTATTTCACGATATCGTCTACGTACAAGTCGATCGCAGCATAAACTTTAACGTCAGCTACTACATCACTCCTGTTACCAAAGAGCTTAACAAACAGCTACAGATTCGAGAACAATCTGAATTTTCTGCGGATGCTACCTTCGAGATAGTAATGCTGGTATTCGGTTTTGTACCCGGACAAGTTCTCAATCCTTTCGCAGGACAAAACGAATTTCTCAGCGCTGTAGTCGCAGCAAAAGCTCTCGAACCATTTCTCAAACGCGAGCAATTGCTTCAAATTGCAGCCTGCATAGAAGCAACAATTCCGTTTCGCTCCGCCCAGTATGGAGTCACAGTCAGCCAGCGGCTTTATCACCGCTTGCAAGCAATAAATAGCCTGTTCGATCTCAGCTTTACTGACGAACAAATGCGGGAAACGGTGAGAAAAAGTGTGCGCATCGCTAATCGGGATGTCTTCAGTTTTGCTCACGAGAGTTCAGCTCATTTTTTAGCAAATACCTGGAATCTACTGCCGGAAACTAATCACAATCTCACCAGCTACGGTTTTTATACGGTGCGCGACTACCGAGTGGCTTTGCTGAAGATGGAAGGTTTTCTGAATTATCTCCAGCCGGAAGTGATTTTCCGGCAATTTGAGGGCTATCCAGACGATCGCACTTACCAGCGCTGGGAAACTACTGCTAAGTACAATCTGGAAGTTGCCAAGCTTTATTTAGGGTGCAAGCTGGCTGTAATCGCCCTGCTGGAAGCTCTTTCTTCGGGTTTGGGAATCGATGTTTCTCTGACGGCGATGATGGGAGAACTACCCGAACGAAGTGCTGGTAGCCTGCGCTTGGAAAACTTTTTTCCAAAAATACAACAACCTTGCCAACCTCGAAGCGATTTAGAAGCCGAAGTTTTCAATTTATTAGAACAGGGGCGGGCTAAAAGCAGTTCTAATAACGATTTGCAAAACTCGCCCCTCGCAACGTTTGCGGTCAAAATTGTTGGGTTTGACGAAATGCGATATCAGTGCGCTAGAGCTAAAGAATTTTTTCGAGAAAATAGCGGCCCTGATGAATTTATTTCCGACTTTAACCCGATAGTTACAGAAATCGTGGTTAACTCAATTCTCATGTTGTTTGACAGCCGCAAATCCGCTATCTACCGCTACTACGATATCACTTCTGAGTTAAAGTCCAAACCCCAGACCAATTTTCCGGTACGCCCTTTTCTATCAAATGGTTGAGTCTATCTAAATACAGTGCAGCGGTTTTGTCGTCGGGATTGACAGCTAAAACTTGATACAAACAGGTTTTAGCTGCCCTAAATTCGTGGTGCCGATAATGTTCTAAACCTCGTGCAAAATCCCGCTGAGTTTGTAACTTAAGTTCCCTAGTTGAATTGGTTTCTGCATCAAGGACTTCGTAAATGGAAATTGGCTGCTGTTTCCCTTTGACAATTACTCTGTCTAAAAAACGGATTTGATACTGTTCGGGATTAGTCAAGTTATCCAAAACGTTCTCAGAAATTATTAAAGACACTCCATATAGCTTAGTCAGACTTTCCAAACGAGAGGCTAAATTGACATGATCCGAAAAAGCATCTCCCTGCATTCTCGCCGCTTCGCCAACTATGCCTACCATCATGTGACCGAAATGCACTCCCACACCAACTTTAATCGCTTGAGACCCGCTGTTTTTGCGATCGATATTATATTCGTCAACTTGTTGCAGTTTAGCAATTCCACCTTTGACAGCATCGTCAGCACCGTTGGGAAAAACTGCCATCATCCCATCTCCTAAATACTTGACGATAAAGCCGTGATGCTCTCTAATCTTCGGACTTACTTCTCGCAGGTAGGCGTTAACAAAATCAAAGTTTTGCTGCGGAGTCATGGTCTCGGAAAGAGCAGTAAACGAACGAATATCGCTAAACATGACAGCCATTTCTTTGCTGACATGATTGCCTAATTGGATATCTACAATGCTCTCTTTTTGCAAAAAATCTAAGAAAGCATCCGGGAAAAATCGCCCGTAGGCGCTGTTAGTTTGCGATAAGTTAATGTGAGACTTGATTCTGGTTAAAAGTTCGTCTTTCGAGAAAGGTTTGGTTAGATAGTCATTGGCTCCAAATTGAAATCCTACTATTAAGTCTGATACTTGAGTTTTCGCAGTTAGCATGACTACAGGTAACTCGTGGGAGGGATATTTTTCTCGGAGTTTGGCGCAAACTTCATAACCAGACATTCTCGGCATCATGATATCGAGAACGATCAAGTCAAAATGCTGCCCGCTTTCTAGGAGTAATAGGGCTTGTTCGCCGTTTAATGCTTGGATGACGCTATAATTTTGCAACGAAAGGTGATTGTTTAAAACTTGCAAGTTGATCGCATCGTCATCAACTATCAGAATTTTAAATTGTTCGGCCCCTAAGGGCGCAGCGGGTGGCTCTGCTGGATTCTGAACTAATCGATCAAAATTTAAACTGCAAGACATATAACTGCGATCTTTTGATGTCGAATTGTGAGTATGTGTTGCGGGATAGCCATTTATGAACGCTTCATTCAGATAAATTTGTGCTGGAGAAACAGGCAGGGTAAATGTGAAACGGGAACCAATTCCGACTTGGGATGCTGCGTATATTTTGCCGCCGTGGAGTTCGACAAATTGTTTGGATAGTGTTAAACCTAAGCCTGTTCCTCCGTATTGCCTGACTGTGGAACCGTCCCCTTGTTCAAATGGCTCAAAAATGCGATCGAGATTTGGGGCAGAAATTCCGATTCCTGTATCGGAAACGGTGACAGCTATTTGAAAATCGGGGATTGCTAGTGGCTTATTTGATTCGGACACTCCCAAAGGTATTTCGCCATCGGTGGCGACAATTTCTGCTGAAATTTCGATACTGCCTGATTCGCTAAATTTAATCGAATTTCCAATTAAGTTGTAGAGGATTTGTTGCAAGCGGTTTTCGTCGGCTAAAACCAAGGGTAAATCACCAGAAATTGCATTAACTAATTGGATATTTTTACTAGCAGCTAAAGGTTGGCAAACTGTAAGGATTACTTCGACAATCGACTTCAATCCTACACTCTGAAGCTGCAATTCTAATTTGTGATTTTTGAGTTGAGCAAAGTCGAGAATATTATCGACAAGTTCGTTGAGTCGCCTGCCGCTATCGGCAATCATTAACAGGTTGTGTTGTTGAATTTCTGATAAAGTTCCGGCTGCACCATCAATCATTGATTCGGCAATCCCGATCATACCGTTGAGGGGCGTTCGCAATTCGTGGGAAGTGTTGGCTAAGAATTCGTCTTTGAGTTTGTCTAGTTCCTGCAATTCTTGATTCTGATTTTGGAGCGTGGCGAAGGTTATTTTTAGTTGAGATGCCATGCTGGTGAAGGATTTGGCGAGTTCGCCCACTTCGTCGGCGCGATCGATCTCTAGTTTCTGTTCCCATTCTCCTCGGGCGATGTCTTTGGCGGCAGCATTTAGCCGCAAAATTGGGTTGGTGAGCGATCGCGCTGTCAAACTACCCATAATTATTGATAAAATCAGTGCGGCGAGACAAAGTAGAATAGTGCTGCGGGTATTGCTGTTTATTTCCTCCATGAAATCGTTTTCGGGAATCACTACTACCACCAACCAATCAAGCCCTACCCGGTCTCTGTATGACAGAATACGTACAAAATTAGACTGATTTTTAAGTTGAAATTGTAGCTTTTGAGGCGGTTCAACTAAGCTTAAGTTAAAACTGTTAATTATGTGTTTGGCTGCTGACGAAGTTAAGGAGTTGGTGCTGTCAATTGCTTTCAAGCGCTGAAATTTGCCGCTAGCGTCGGTAATGTAGGGTTTTTCGTCCGTCGAACTGCCCACTAAAGTGCCCGATCGCTCCATAATAAAGATTTGACCCGATCGGCTAATTTTGATTTTTCTGAGAAAGTCGCTAATCTGCCCCAAAACAATATCCACGGCCATTACTCCGCGAAACTCGCCTTGAGTATCATAAAATGGCCGAGCCGCCGTGATTCCCAACTCGCCCTGAAAAAATGTATAGATTTCAGTCCAAACTGGTTGTTCTGCTGCGGTGGCGCTCAGGTACCAAGGGCGAGCGCGCAAATCATAATTTGGTTCAAAACGCAACAGTTTAGCGTGATTTCCCAGAGCATCTAAGCCATAAAAAGAACGGCGAGGAAAGTTTTCTGTAATTTTGGCAGCTAATTCACCAGAGTCTTGTCTCTCAACTCCAATAAACTGACCTTCTTTTGTCCCTAAATAAATTTGCCGCAACGACGCAAATATTTGGCTCTGATGCCAAAAGTAACGTTCAGTAGCCTGCAAATCGTCTGGATTCAGGTTTCCGACATTAGCTGCACCAGCGTTGATTTGGGCGATGCTGTGGGGTTTTTCCAAGTAATTTTCCAGGTGTTCTTGAATGCGACCGCTGATTTCGCCCTGCAAGTTATCTGCCAGTTTTTGAACTGCTTTTTGTCCGTTTTTGAACGACAGGTATCCAACTATACTTACTACTGCTAAAGTTTGCACCACGAACGGCAAAGTCAGCGCTAAACGGAGGGGTAAGCTACTATAAAATTTGGCGATCGACCTAGCTTTTTTTTTCAATAACATAATAAGTAATCGCTTGAGTGTTCAGGGATACAGCACAAATCTACCGATTCTTGCGTTTGATGGCAATTAGTAATTAGTTCTAGCTAATTGTCGATCGCGAATTCTGCTGATATTAGCGCTCCCGGATGCGTGATGTAATAAAAAGCACCTATTCAAATATGGGTCAATTTCCCAATCAAAAGCATTGTACCTCATGCTAAAAATCTCCGCTACACAATTCTTTTCTGGCACTTTAGGCGATCGGGTTATGCCTCAAGCAATCTTTAACTAAATCAACCTCTTACCCATCAAGATCCAGCATCCATCTGTTACATTCATTAAATCCGTTAAAAAAATCCGCCCCCTAACTTACTTTCTTCTGTCACTCATCTGAGCTACCTCAAAGAAGTGTCACAATAAAAAGCGACTGTTAAAGCACTTTGCCCCACAGCTACAACTGGGGAATAGCAGGTTCAAACAACTTGCCAACCACTCATCCCCAAGAAAACCATGCAAACCATAAACGAAATTCACGGTCAATTACCTCTGTGTTCTTCCTTGCCCACACTGCAACTTAATAATAATAGCACTGCCAATCAAGACGTGCGCTATCTCCAAAAATCCTTAGTTAAAAAAGGATATAGCCTAGCAATTGATGGATTCTTCGGCGCGAAAACTGAAGCAGCAGTCCTCGATTTTCAAAACAAAAAAAAGATTACTGTTGATGGCATTGTCGGCCAGCAAACCTGGAACTACTTAGGTGCTTGCACTCCCAGCGGTTGTTAAATCCAACTTAAGTAATCCTGGATGCACGGGTGGCAAGCCGTTGTGGTTTACACAAACACTTTATTGTCACCCGTATAAACCGCAAGCAAATAGGTTTAGTTTTCTCAACAATTAGTCCAATAATCTCAATATTTTTGTGGTTTGTTGCTTTTAAACAACTGACATTAAGCAAGGTCAACTCAAATTATGCCAATCATCAATGTAATTTGTATTAAATGACCTTCCCGCCGTTATTTAATTCTAATTCAACGCAACGATGCCGTCACTAAAAATGAGAATTACCCCTAACTTCAAGAACCGCTGAATGCCAGCGCATCTTCGGTAACTACTAATGAGGTATTCGGATGGCTTGTTTACCGCAGCCCTTTTAGATATTTAGGACAACGGCAGATGAGCGTGGTAATTATCGACATTTTAGTCAGGCTATCCCATCGAAAAATCATCTAATACAATCGCCAAGTTACTTTATATTTGCCTCACAAATATTAAATTTGGTAGTCAACCACTTGTAAAAATTGAATCAATTATGCTGTATAAATCCGATAATTTTTGTTACCGTCTAATTGTTAGCAGTTTAGCAGGAGCCATTTTGATTTCACTGGCTTCTGGCATGACACTCTCTGTCATGGGCAAGGAAATTCCTCAACTTTTTGTGGTGATTGGCAGTAATGCGGCGCCATCTCCGGTTTGCTCGCTCCTTCACCTTCAGAAAAAGAATAGGTTGTTTCTGCAACGAGTCTGTTCAAATATACCGACAACCATGGCATAGTTTCGATCGCAACGTGCAGAAAATCCCCAGCTCCCGAGAGTTGGGAATTTTCGTGTTTGAATCTGTTATTTTTAAAATAGTTATCAGCTTATACCAATTTAATGTGAAGTTGCACAGATCGCTATCCCCCTCGCATCCCCTTAAAAAGGGGGAGTTTAAATTCTTGCTCCCCCTTTTTAAGCGGCTGGGGGGATCGAATTCTATGCAGCTTCATAAAAAATTGATATTAGAGGATAAAACTAATAGTCACAAATATTTACTAATGTATTTTTATTAAAATTAAAGCATTAAACACAACAATAAAGCACTTGCTTGACATATTTTGAGGTTTTATGTACTTTCATAATTGGCGTATTTAGGCACAAACATAGTTGGATACTATTATTTGATAAATTTGTCCTATTCTTGATTAGCTGATTGCAAACAGTTTCAAATTATATTTTATTCAGATTAACATTAAATCTCATTTTTCCCTAAAATTACTGGGATTTTTTGTGCAACTTTTATTCGTTGTAGTTCAGCATTACAAGTCCAGGAAGCAAACAGTGCTTTGACACGCTAGTCATAGAGTAAAGTGCGCCGATGGGCATCCTAAATAATTAGGTTCTGCGTCCAAGACTGTATCATTAAGTCGCTCCTCAACCCTTAATCCTCAACATCCATCGCGTTACATCCGTTACATCCGTTGCCTAACTTACTTTCTTCTGTCACTCATCTGAGCTACCTCAGATAAGTGTCACAATAAAAAGCGACTGTTAAAGCACTTTGCCCCACAGCTATAACTGGGGAATAGCAGGTTCAAACAACTTGCCAACCACTCATCCCAAAAAAAACCATGCAAACCACAAACGAAATTCACGGTCAATTACCTCTGTGTTCTTCCTTGCCCACACTGCAACTTAATAATAATAGCACTGCCAATCAAGACGTGCGCTATCTCCAAAAATCCTTAGTTAAAAAAGGATATAGCCTAGCAATTGATGGATTCTTCGGCGCGAAAACTGAAGCAGCAGTCCTCGATTTTCAAAACAAAAAAAAGATTACTGTTGATGGCATTGTCGGCCAGCAAACCTGGAACTACTTAGATGCTTGCGCTCCCACCGGGTGTTAAATGACAGCCCAACATTTTGCCGTACTTCTCTGTCGCTGAAAACTTGCAAATAACTAAGGATAAATCAAACCATGCAAACCACAAACGCAACTCGCATCGAATTACCTTCTTGCCGTTATTTTCCCCTACTGCAACGCAATGATGCCGTCAGCCAAAATGAAGATGTGCGCTACCTTCAGCGACTGTTGAATGCCAGCGGAGCTTCCCTAAATACTGATGGCTCGTTCGGCGCCAAAACCCAACAAGCGGTCATCAGTTTTCAACAAAAACAAAAAATCGCTGCTGATGGCGTTGTCGGCCCAAAAACTTGGAATAAATTGGGCGTTTGTGCAACTCTATTTTAAACTTTGCGCAACCATATTGTAAACAAAGTAGGGCGTGCGGTGCGCGCCCTATTTTTTGTAGCAACCGCGCCCGACGCTGAGCAAGTTTTAAATTGCACAAACCCCTGCGCTCTTGTTTTTTCTTAAAAAAAACGACTTATTTCTCCGTCCAAGCTTCCACCCCAGACCACCCGTCCGGCACTCCGTACATTCGATATTTGCGAGCGCGTTTGAAGTAAAGCATTGCTACCCGATCGTCAGGATTGATTTGTAAAATATTCTGAAATATTTTTTGAGCAGCCACAAATTTTTGCTGGTAGTAAAAATTCAGACCTTCTTGAAAAATCTCCGCAGTTTGCTGCTTGAGTGCAATACTTTTGTCTGTTTCTGTATCGTAAATTTCAAACACCGACACAATATTTGTCTTTCCTTTGACTTTTACGCGATCGACAAATCTGTACTTATATGTTTCGGGAGCGTCGAGGCGATCGATAATTGTACCGCTAACCAGAATTCCCGCGCCGTACACTTTAGTCAATCCTTCCAAACGAGACGCCAGATTCACCGCATCAGCAATCACCGTACTTTCCATCCGTTTTCGCTCCCCAATGGTACCCAACATCAAATTTCCCGCGTGCAAACCAACGCCGATCGCGATCGGAAACAACCCGTTTTTTTCTCGCTCCTGGTTAAAAATCTTCACTTGTCTTTGCATATCAATTGCCGCTCGCACACCATCTGATGCAAATGTAGGAAACAAAGCCATGACCGCATCCCCAATATATTTGTCAATAAACCCATTATTTTTCCCGATCGCAGGGCTTACCATCCCCAAGTAACTATTAATAAATGCAAAATTTTCCGCAGGCGTCATCTGTTCTGAAATCGACGTAAACGAGCGAATATCAGCAAATAGCACAGTCATATCCCTTTCCTGGTTGTCGCCTAATTTAACTTCCACAATACTAGGCTTTTGCAACAAGCTTAGAAAATCGTGCGGCACAAACCTGCCGTAGGCAGCATTCAGTTTTGCTAAACGAATTTGCGTGTTAATTCTCGCCACCAATTCCTTTTTGATAAAAGGTTTAGTTACATAATCATTTGCTTCTAAGTTAAAAGCTTCTACCAAGTCAATAGTTTGATTTTTTGCCGTCAGCATCAAAATCGGCATTTCTAAAGGCGAGTATTTTTTTCGCACTTCTCGGCACACTTCATAACCAGTCATGTGCGGCATCATTACGTCGAGTAAAATTAAGTCTGGCTTTAATCCTGATTCAATCAGATTTAAAGCTTCTATGCCGTTGCTAGCTTGAGTTATGTAATAGTTTTCTAGAGAAAGATTATTGGCGACAACTTGAATATTAATTGGTTCATCGTCCACCACTAAAATTTGGATTTTTTCACTTGCTATCAAATTATTTTTTGCTAAAATAGTAGAATTTATTATAGATGATTGGGGGGCGAATTCAGCAGCTATTAAAATGCGAGATTCCTCAGTCAAACGCGGCGGTGTGCTGCTAAACTCTGGTTGACTCTCAGCTACAGGCAAAGTAAAGGTGAATTGGGAACCAGCGCCTACAGTTGAAGAGACCGAAATTCTACCTCCGTGCAATTCCACTAATTGCTTGGCAACTGCTAACCCTAAACCCGTGCCGCCATATTCTCTAGCAGTCGAACCGTCGGCTTGCTCAAAAGATTCAAAAATTAGGTCTAATTTCTCTTCGGGGATGCCAATTCCGGTGTCGGATACAGTAATGGCTAATTGGGGATTGAGCGGTGATTTTTGGTTGCCCGTTACTAATTCTGCTGAAATTGCAACGGTACCGTTTTCTGTGAATTTAATCGCATTGCCGATTAAATTGTAAAGTATTTGTTGCAAGCGATTTTCGTCCGCTGCTATTGGGGGCAATTCAGCAGCGACTGAGTTAATCAATTGCAATTTTTTTTGACCGATTAATGGCTGAGACAAGGTAATAATTACAGAGACTATTTCTCGGAGACTGACAGATTTAATTTGCAGTTCGAGAGTTTTGTGTTTGAGCTGAGAAAAATCTAGAATATCGTTAATTAAAGAAGACAATCTTTTTCCAGACGAGGCGATTAAACCCAAGTTGAAATTTGTTGTTTCTAGTAATTGTCCCGTAGCTCCATCTATTAAAGATTCTGCAATCCCAATAATCCCGTTGAGGGGAGTGCGCAGTTCGTGAGAGGTATTGGCTAAGAATTCGTCTTTGAGTTTGTCAAGTCGCTGCAATTCAGTATTTTTAGTTTCTAGGGCCGTAAAAGATGCTTGCAGTTGTGCTGCCATGCTGTTAAAAGCCGTAGCAAGTACGCCCAACTCGTCAGAGCGATCGAGCTTGACAGTTCTGTCAAATTGTCCTTCAGACAAAGCTATTGCAGCATCTTTTAGCTTTAAAATAGGTTTGATAATCCAGCGAGAAGTGAGGATTCCTAAAACTGTTGCCATCCCCAAAGCCCCCACACACAGCAGCGCAGTAGTGCGGTTGTTGGCGTGAATTTGTTCCATAAAGTCTGCTTCAGGAACCACGACAACAATCAGCCAATCTAAACTTTTGCCGTCTTTGAAAGGCAGGACTTTTACAAATTGAGGTTTGCCGTTTATTTCAAAACTTAGCTGCTGCGAATCTTGAATGCTATGAAAAGTATTAAATTGAGTTGCTAAGTATTTAGCTGTAGCTTGAGTTACTGTATCGGTACTTTCTGTAACGTTAAACAGTTCTTTTTTGTCGTGGCGCGAGCGAAATGGTAATTCTTTACTGGAAGTTGCCAACAGCATTCCATTTTTTTGAATAATAAATGCCTGACCTGATTTGCCAATATTGAGGCTATTTAAAAAGAAACCGATGCGATCGAGACGCAAGGCTGCAATTAACACTCCTTCTAATTGTTTTTCGCTATCGTAAACTGGCTGGAGAGCGCTGAGGATTAATGTTGGTTCTAAAAAGGATACATACACCGAACTCCAGGTTGGTTTAGCTTCTAAAGCAGCATAGGTATAGGAAGGATGCTGTCGGATATCAAAGTTTTTGACAGTGGCTGCTACTGATGCGCGATCGCCCCGATTGTTCGTAGTGAAAGAATAAAAATTAAAACCCGTAGACGGGCCGGATGTGTTAATCAGCAAAGTGCCGTCTGACATCTTTTCTCCGGTGCGGTATTCCCCATCCTGATTGCCTACCGAAGTAAAATTTATGTAAGGATATAACTGCACTTGCCGCCACAGATACTTTTCCCACGCTGACAAATCTTTCATGCTCACAAAACCCAGTTTTACTGAATCCAGCTTGCTTTGATTGATTTGGTGCGGAGTTTCTACATAAGTTTTCAAATTTTGCTGAATGCGATTGCTCACCTCTCCCATCAACTGACCAGCAAGGTCATTTACCGCTCTTTGAGAATTCCTAAATGATAAATATCCTACTATTCCAACCGCAGCAAATACTTGCAACACAAACGGAACTATTAATACAGTTTGCAGCGTTGCTTTTCCTGAAAATTTGGCAACTAAGCACTTGACCGAAAAAGTTGACATAACATTAATTTAGGGTGAACAATAGAGTGGATACTCGATAAAATTTGCACCTAATTCAAGTATTGTAAAGCATTTTATACAGCCATAAAAATCATATCATATTTACGGGATCAACCCCACGCACAAGCGAGTTTTATTGTGGCAATCCACGACAGGATATTACACAGGGAATGGTTGGTTCTCTGTTCCCGCCTGAAGTGCTGTCAAACCCAATATCTTTTAGATCGCCTGGTTTGTTTTTGACATCGCGTTATGCAGTACATTCGAGTTGGAAGTCATAGCATTTTAAATTTTAACTTTTCGATGAAACGACTTACTGCATAAGGGCTAGAAGTTAGCCTGGCACTGCATTTTTGTTGAGTGATATCAAAAGTAGCCTATTCTAGGATGTGAGTTTCCGGCAAACTGCCAACTTTGGTAGCTCAGATTTCTACCTGAATATATTATGACTGAGACCAGCGATAAAAAACCAGACAAATAGGTAACAATTTTTGGCATCAGCTTGATGTTAGTTTTATTACTTATTTTCTAAAGCTTCTATCCCCGACCATCCCTCTGACACTCCATACATTCGATTCTTCAGAGAGCGCTGGTAGTAGATTGCTGCCAACTTATCTTGAGGATTGGTTTCGCAAATCTTTTTGAAGATTTTTTGGGCTTTAGTAAAATTTTTATCGAAATAAAGCTCCAAACCTTTTTCAAATGCCGCGGCAGTTTCCTGCTTGAGGTCGATGCTTTGTTGTGTTTCTGCATCATAAATTTCAAATACCGACACTACAGATTTTTTTCCTTTTACTGTGACTCTATCTACAAATCGGCACAAATATTTTTCTCGATCGCCCAAACGCTCTAAAATTGATTCACTGACTAGAATTCCCGAGCCGTAAACCTTGGTCAAGCCTTCCAAACGAGACGCAAGATTCACCGCATCAGCAATCACCGTGCTTTCCATCCGTTCTTCTTCGCCAATTGTACCCAACATTAAAGTGCCTGCGTGCAAACCAATGCCGATCGTAATCGGTGCGTAATTGCTTTGTTGTCGGTGCTGGTTGTAAGTAATAACTTGTTTTTGCATTTCCACTGCCGCCCGAACAGCATCATCTGCCGACTCAGGGAATAGTGCCATAATTGCATCACCAATATATTTGTCGATAAAACCTTTGTGAGCGCGGATAACTGGACTCACTCGGCTGAGATAGCTATTGATAAAACTAAAGTTTTCTTGGGGAGTCATCGCTTCGGAGATAGTCGTAAAAGAGCGAATGTCAGAAAATAAAATTGTCATTTCTTTCTGAATTTGATCGCCGAGTTGAACATCAAGAATACTTTCGTGTCCCAGAAATCGCAGAAAATCGTGGGGGACAAATCTACCGTAAGCTGCATTGATTTTTGTCAGACGGATGTGAGTTTTGATTCGGGCTAGCAATTCATTTTTGAGAAACGGTTTAGTTAAAAAATCATTTGCTCCTGCATTGAAACCTTGTACTAAGTCAGATACTTGATTTTTGGCAGTGAGCATGACTATTGGCAATTCGCTCGCCGCGAATTTTTCCCGAATTTTCTCGCAAACTTCGTAACCAGTCATCCGGGGCATCATGATATCTAGCAAAATTAGATCCGGCTTATAGCCTCTGTCTATAAGATCCAAAGCTTCTCTACCGCTGCTAGCTTCGGCGATGGTATATTTTTCGAGAAGTAAGTTGTTAGCCAATACCTGAACATTCACACTTTCGTCATCTACAATCAATATTTTCACCAAGCTGTTTTGTTGGCGTTCTCGATCGGCGATCGTACTATTATTATTAAAACTTACTGTCACAGTTTCATTAGTTATTGAGTTGCGCTCGGTGGTTTTAGGAAGTAAAGACTGCCTCACCGTTACGGGCAAAGGCTGGTTATCGACATACTGATGTTGAGAGATGGGCAAACTAAATGTGAAATGCGACCCAACACCGAGTTCTGAAGATACCTGAATTTCACCCTCGTGCAGCTCGACTAACTGCTTTGTCACAGCCAAACCTAAACCGCTTCCTCCGTATTCTCTAGCAGTGGAACCGTCTGCTTGTTCAAAAGATTCAAAAATTCGTTCTAATTTATTTTCGGCAATGCCAATCCCGGTGTCAGATACCGTAATTTGCAGTTTTGACCTGACAATTAAAGATTTCAGTTTACCCGTTACTGAATTGGTTTGATTTGTCAAATCGGGAGAGGTTAATGTGATAGCATTAGCGGAAATTTCTACAGTACCACTCTCTGTAAATTTAATCGCATTTCCAATCAAATTATAAAGAATTTGTTGCAATCGGTTTTCATCGGCATCTACCAAGGGTATGTCGGCTGGAACTGAGTTAATCAACTGTAGGTTTTTGGTGCCAATTAGAGGTTGAGAAAGAGTTACCACGATATCGACAATTTCTCGGATGCCGACAGGCTTGATTTGCAGTTCAATATTTTTGTGTCTGAGCTTCGAGAAATCAAGAATGTCGTTGATGAGATTTGCCAGTCTCCTACCGCTAAATGCAATCATTTCTAAATTGAAAATTGTTGCTTGTGGCAATTCTCCTGTAGCACCGTCGATCAAAGACTCAGTTAAACCGATAATCCCGTTAAGTGGGGTGCGCAGTTCGTGAGAAGTGTTGGCTAAAAATTCGTCTTTGAGTTTGTCTAGTCGTTGCAATTGGGCATTTTGATGTTCTAATTTGGTAAAAGATAATTCCAATTGACTAGCCATGCTGTTAAAAGCATTTGCTAATTTTCCGAGTTCGTTAGATGCGGCAATATTTACCCGAGTTTCAAACATTCCGCTACTCATTTTAGTAGCTGCGGATGTCAGGGATTTTAAAGGATTTGTGATCGATCGAGCAAAAGTCACTCCCAAGCCCACAGCAACGAGGGCGCTGGCGGTGGTAACTGCACCCATGACGTAGATCAGCGATCGCACTGGAGCGTAAGCTTCGGCTGTAGGTAGCTCTACCACCACCATCCACTGCACCCTACGGACGATCGCCCCGATACCCATCACTTCCTCGCCGCGCCAGCCTCGATAAACCAGGGGAGATTGCGTCCCCGAAGCCAAAGCTAATTTGGATAACTCTCCCACAAACGATCGCCCTTTCAACTCTTGCAGCAAATACGGATTAATCTTGCTTCCGGGTTGGGAAATCAGCACCGAGCGGTGGTCAAGAACGTAGCTGTATCCAGTTTTTCCCACTTGCGCCCTAGCCGCAATTTGAATTAAGAAATTGAGACTAACTCTGGCAAATAATACACCATCCACTTGATTTTTACTGTTGCGAACTGGCACAGCCAAGTTAACAACATTAACCGTTGTCTTCATATCGACATCTACGGGACTAACATAATTTTTTTCCTGTCCAAAAGTCTCCCAAAATATAGGTGCATCTCCCGAAATTCCCGCTAAACTCAAGCTAGATACCGAGAAAGATTCGTAAGGAGACATCACCTGTACGACTTTACCTTTACTGTTAAAAATTCCTACCACTTCGTAGGCGCTGTTGCTGTTGATTAATCCTTCCAGAATGCTGCGTTGAGTTTCAGCATTAAATTCGGTTAAGCCTCGCAATTCCGACAAGTAATTTAGTTGACGCTGCAAGTTATCCAAATAAGCACTAATTTGGGCAGCCGCAGCTTGCGATCGCTCGTACTGAAGCTGTTTTGTCTGTTCTATTTGTCCTCGAAAGCTGATGTAAGCTAACGTACTTCCCGCCATCAATACGCTTGCCACAACAATCGAGACAAAACCGTAACGCAGTTGATTGGCAATTGAGGACATTTGATTCTGCCACTTAACAGTTTGAACTCACTCTCTAGAATACACCCAGTTGTATTTTGAATACTAGCACTCACGCCACCGTTGATTTATTGCTACCTCTGCTCAAGTTAGGCTTCGATCTAGCAACCGCCAGTTAGAAATTTTTGAATTGCCCTTTTGCGATCGGTTAAATTCTTTCTGAATTGTGACTTCAGCTAGAAATCTAATTTTTGTTTCCACAGGGCATCTTCAATCCAAATGCGATCGGAAAGAATTCCCAACCGAAAGAAAATTTCCGCAATCCGCTGCTGTTCTTCAACAGCCCTGTCTTGAATTGGCAGCAAATCGTAGCTGCGGCTTTTACTTAATATTATAGCTGTTGTTTTTTTCATTCCGGTTCTAGCGGTGATAAATTCCGCTGCTCGCTCTGGATTCTGGGTTATCCAATTACCCATCTGTCGGGTTTCTCCCATCACTGTTTTCACAAGCTCAGGAAACTCGCTAGCAAAAGAGCGACTTGCCAAATAGAAGTTTCTATCATTAATTACCCCCTCGCTCTCAGCCAAGAAATGAACGGGGACAGTTTCTTGTAACTGAGCTAAAAACGGCTGCCAAATTGCCCAAGCATCCACCTCGCCTCTGAGAAATGCTTCCTCAGCTTTTGACGGAGATAAATCGACGAATTCAGCATCTTGTAACTGCAAGCCACCTTGAGTTAACGCCCTAATTAACAAATAATGACCTGCGGTTTTTTTGGTTGCTGCTATTTTCTTGCCTTTGAGATCCGCCAGACTCCGAATAGGAGAATTTTTAGGAACTACGATGCCAATGCTTCCAGGTAAAGCTGAGTCATTACCAATATAAACAAAAGGTACGCCCTCTGATTGGGCAAAAATCGGCGGCGCCACTCCCGCATAGCCCAGATCGATTTTTCCTTTTCCTATTGCTTCTAAAATTGGTGGCCCGGCGACAAATTCCGTCCATTCTACAGACCAACCCATTTTTGATAAACGTGCTTCCAAAGAGCCTTTAAATTTGAGATAAAACAGCGCTCCCAAGGGCTGATGACCGATTCTGACAATTTTTGTTAAGTTTAAGGAGGGATCTTTGGTTTTTGCTGTAAAGTTATTTGTCAGCTCAAAGCCACAACTAAACAAAGCTAAACTCAAACAAAAAAATATTATAAATTGCCACCGATCTCCCCAAGCAAAAAGTTTGATAATATTTTGAATTAAACGCGATAATTTAAACATAGTTGTACTGTGGATCGCGAAAGATAGTCAAAGTAGGTTGAGCAGAAGTAATTTTCCAGAGGTTTTTGACAGCAGTTATATTATTTACGCTAATTTCTGGTTGTTTAAAATGTCGAATTAACAATAAAATTTAGGCAGGCTGTACCTAAAATTAGCCGCACAATTAAGCTATATTATACCAGATTTGACAAAAGTAATAATTGCTATGGCTGACTCTATTGCTCACCGCTTGGAACAATACACGGTCAAAAGACCTCAGGAAGTTTTAATCGTTAAGGCTAAAATTGATGGGGAATTTGACGAAGTTGCTATTTTTAAAGGCTTTTCTAGTTCTCTGGTACGATCGACCGCCAGCGATCCTGAGGTTCCTGTTTTACCCTCGGGCGCAGAGATTCTGAGTGTCGATCGACTAGAGAGCCCCTACAATCCAAATAACCCCCGCTATCTTCAGCAGGGGTTATCTTGGGAAACCATGGAATTGCTATTGTCCGAGGCCGGAGTTTAGAAGACCGGGCGGTTGAAACCGCGTCTATACAACAAGACCCGGCGGTTGAAACCGCGTCTCTACAAACACTCACGCGACGGGAGCGGGTTGAAGAAATGGCGGTTAAAATTACGTTATTTTCTTTACACCGCGGAGGCGGACGCAAGTTTTTGTAAACCTGGTTTCAACCGTACGTCCTATCTAAAGCTAAAGCGTGCCGCCGGCAGCTTGAAAACGAGCTCTCGCGCGTTTGATTGCTTGCTTGGCTTGAATTTGCTCTTGCAAAGTGCCACTAGCAGACTTATCCAAACGAGCTTCAGCTTCGGTGTAAGCAGTACGAGCAGCTTCTTTATCAATCGTTTCGCCCATTTGAGCGCCGTTGACAAGAATAGTAACCTTGTTTTCTTGAATTTCAGCAAAGCCGCCCATCAGAGCAATAGACACCCATTCCTTACCGGGACGGACGCGCATCACTCCAGTATCCAAAGCGGTCAACATCGGGGCGTGACCGCTCAAGATACCCAATTGGCCTGTGGTGCTCGGCAGAATTACTTCTTCAGCATTAGAATCCCAAACAGTTTTGTCTGGGGCAACTACGCGCACAGTTAATGTCATAAATTGTCAGTTGTCGGTTGGCAGTTGGCAGTTGTCAGTTGTTAGTTGTCAGTTGTCAGTTGTCAGTTGGTAGTTGTCAGTTGGTAGTTGGTAGTTGTCAGTTGGTAGTTGTTACCAATAACAAATAACAAATAACCAATAACCAATAACCACTGCCCACTGCCCACTGACAACTGTCAACTGACTAAAATTACTTAGCGTCAGCCTTCATTTTTTCAGCTTTGGCGATCGCCTCGCTGATATCGCCAACCAAATAGAAAGCTTGTTCAGGTAACTCATCAAGTTCGCCAGCCAAAATCATTTGGAAGCCCTTAATGGTATCAGCCAGCTTGACATACTTGCCGGGGGAACCGGTGAACACTTCCGCCACAAAGAACGGTTGAGACAAGAAACGTTCAATTTTGCGAGCGCGAGAAACGGTCAAGCGGTCATCTTCTGACAGCTCGTCCAAACCCAAAATCGCAATAATGTCTTGCAATTCCTTGTAGCGCTGCAAAATAGACTGCACCTGACGCGCAACACCGTAGTGTTCTGCGCCTACAATGCTAATTTGCAACATTGTGGAGGTAGACTCCAGGGGATCGACAGCCGGATAAATACCCTTGGCAGCCAAACCGCGAGACAACAAAGTTGTAGCGTCCAAGTGAGCAAAAGTCGTAGCCGGCGCTGGATCGGTGAAGTCATCCGCAGGTACGTACACAGCTTGCACCGAAGTAATCGAACCTTCGGTAGTCGAAGTAATCCGTTCTTGCAAGTCGCCCATGTCTGTACCGAGAGTCGGCTGATATCCCACAGCCGAAGGCATCCGACCCAACAAAGCCGATACCTCAGAGCCCGCTTGCACGAACCGGAAGATGTTATCAATGAACAGAAGCACGTCTTGCTTGCTGACATCGCGGAAGTATTCGGCCATCGCCAGAGCCGACAGGCCCACGCGCATCCGAGCACCAGGTGGCTCGTTCATTTGACCGTATACTAGGGCAATTTTCGACTTGCTGCGGTCTTTTTCGTCAATAACCCCAGACTCGATCATTTCTTTGTAAAGGTCATTACCTTCACGGGTGCGCTCGCCCACACCGCCAAACACGGACACGCCGCCGTGAGCCTTAGCGATGTTGTTCACGAGTTCCATCATAATTACGGTTTTGCCGACGCCTGCGCCGCCGAACAAACCGATTTTGCCACCGCGACGGTAGGGAGCCAGGAGGTCGATGACCTTGATCCCTGTTTCAAACACCGAAGGCTTGGTTTCTAGTTCGGTGAAAGCTGGCGGCTGGCGGTGGATGGGCATACTTTCGGAAGTATTGACCGGGCCGAGGTTGTCTACGGGTTCGCCGATGACGTTAAAAATACGGCCCAGAGTCGGGATTCCGACGGGAACTTGGATCGCTTCCCCGGTATCTACTACTTCCATGCCGCGCATTAAGCCGTCGGTGGTACTCATGGAAACTGCACGCACTTGGCTGTCTCCGAGGAGTTGCTGAACTTCGCAGGTAACAGAAATGTCTTGACCTGCTTCGTTTTTGCCGGCGATCGTAATAGCGTTATAGATTTGGGGCAGTTTGCCACCTGGGAATTTTACGTCTACAACCGGCCCAATGATTTGGGTGATGTAGCCTACGTTCGTTTTTGTTGCGGTGGATACCATGAATAGTGCCTTTGTTAGGATGCTATTTTTCCCATTGTGGAAAAAGTCTTAACATTTAGAAATGCTATTTCTCAGAGTACCACTGAACAGACGCACTATTTAGATTTGTATGGGGATGCTTAAGAGTCATTTTTCTGGTTGGTGATGTCGCTTTTTTTTCCCGCGAGCAGCAGCCAAAGCCCCGATCCCCATCATTGTCCCGAACACTGTGACCGGTTCGGGCGCCAACTCGGCCGACACGGTGAAGTCTTGGAAGTCTCTGTCATTTCCTCCTCCGGCATCGTCGAAGGAGATTTTTGTTCCCTGAGCCAGTTGGGCCATTGTGAGTAATGAATATTGCTCTGGGCCTTTACCGCCGTTAATGCTTGTAAATGACTCGGGGGAGTTGTAGTCTAGCTTAAAGTCGCCAAATACAGCTTGCTGACATCCGGTCAAGATACAGTCATCTCTGCGGAACTGATTGTTGGCGGCAAACCATTCGGGGCTGTTCATGAAGGTGCTTGAGGAGGCGTACTGCTCGAATTGGTTGCCGGTGCCACTGTCGCTCCACAGCAGTAGGGCATAAGTTTGATCCTGCAAAAATGTGAAGGTTTGGGTGATTGAGCCGTTGTTTGAGGTGACTGCATTGCCGAAGGTTCCTTTCCATTCATCGGCGGCGCCGTTATCTGAGGGTTTGATCTCCTGAAACAGTGGTGGGAAGATGTTGCCATAGCTAGTACCCTTATCGTCTACCTGATATTTCGCTACCAACAAGCTGGACTGGTAACTGCCGTGAGATTGGTCGAAGGTAAAATTGATACTTGTATCTCGATCGAACTGGATGCCGCTGGTGCCGAACATGAAAGCTCGCACGGGCGTGCAAATGCTCAGCAAGATTGTCGTTGCCAAGCTGGCAACTGTAAAAGATGTTTTTTTGACTAGCGCTAAGGTAGTCATAACCCTGATTCCTCCAGTATTGTTAGTTAGTAATGCGGAAAATGCGATGTTTCCGAGATGGGAATAGACGACGGACGATCGCCAACCTGCGATATTTAGCACGAGCGTCAAAGCTGCAAAAGAGACTCTACAGCAATGACTCTACATACCGATATCACTTAGGTCAGTCATGAGACTAAATGAGTGCTTGTTGTTTTGTGAGATTTCACAGACACCACACTGCCACACTTTAATCTGTAACAGCAAGATATTTACCCAGATTAGACTTCCAACCTACTACATTTATTCGTGTGCGTAACGGTCTCTAGTTGACTGCAAGACTTGCAAATATTAGCTTTCATCAAAAATACATAAATATTTTTTTCAAGTTTTATAAAGTTTTTGTAAAGATTATCGAATAAATATAAAGTTTTTGAGAAGATTTAGGTTGTTGAGCTACTTGCTACTGAGGGCGAGCTGCCAGCTACCGCCCAGACTTTGAGAGTGTGGTGGCGATCGCCAGCTAGAGATGGATCGAGCTTTTTTTCACTCTAATCAAGCAGCATAACAGGTGATGTTTAACCATTTGAGATATGAAATTAAAGAATTTAAGAATGAGAAATAACTGATTATATAGTGGTTTGGAGCTTGCGTAGAACCGCTTTGTTTTTTAAACAATGATGCACTTTTGACGAATTACCAGCAGAAAAAACTCTTGCTAAAATTGTTATTAATATTACACAAATTTTATTTTCTTTGCATAACCCCTCGCCGGACATGGGCATCCCGTGTTCCTACATAAAATCGCATCTAACTTTAGTAGCAAAAAGATTTCGCAGACAATGCTATAATTCCTGGAACTTTCAACTCCCAAGCGTTGCACAGCGCCATTTTTTCGCCACCACTATCGTCAGTTTGGACTGAGGGAAGGTCAAACAGCTAATTTTTTAACCAATCCCAATATTCAAAACATTTTAGGACGAATTACTGGGGGAAACCCTTGTTTATACCATTTCTCTAAAATTGTGCCACACTCGAAGACCCCCCCTGATCAAGGGGGGGGGGAACAAGAATGCAACAGTATTCTTTTTTTTAATTGGTATTAATTAATCGCTTAATTCAAGTGACGGGGGCAATTCAAATTTATTTTTGATGAATCCGGCTGGGATGATTTTTGGGCCGAATTCGAGTTTGAACGTACCTGGATCTTTTAATGCGACGGCGTAGTTGCAGGAACTTCGATCGCCAGCGGCAGCATCAACGTTTCGGGCAACACTGGCGGTACTGTAAATATTTTAGGCGATCGAGTAAGTGTTATTGCGGGTAACATCGATGTTTCTGGTACCAACCGCGGCCCAAATCTACTGATTGGTGCAGATTATCGCGGTTTGGGAACTGGCGGCCTTGCGGTGGTGGCAAAATTACAATTGCGCACGCCCGAGGAGAGCGAGGGCCGCCGATTCATTCGACTTTCACTTTAGACCATCTCAACTCGCAACACACCAAGGGAGGATTTGGGATGATTCACCAGCTTCGAGGAGCAGCAACTAAGGTAGAAACCCTGCAACTCGCATAACAGGCTATGATTTCTGCTAAAGTTCGGATTGAAAACGGGCAGTTAGTAACAACAACGGATAAGTTAAATTTACCGACTCAAATACAACAACCAAACCAAGATTTTGTTCATCCTTACTACTGGAGCGGTTTCACACTCATCAGAAATCCTTGGTAAGCTGCCATTTTTTAGATTGCGTTACCTAAAATCCAGCATTCTAAGCTCGATGGTTCGGACTTCATTCCGCAGACTTTTCCGAGGACTTGAATTCCGAGCCATCGAACCGTTTTTTATGTATAAAATCAATTGAGTTTTAGATATTAGATACAACCCCACAGAACAATCTGGGGGCTTGAACAAACAAACGTCCAAACTTTTTGTCTGACGGCGACTCTGGTGGCCTTCTTGGAGTCAAAAATTATCTCAAACCAGCAGCAGCTCTGGGCCCAAGCTGTTTCAAATTAGGTGCCGCAGTTCCATAATTGACGCGACAACCGATGTTTAACAAACTAGAACTGCATTCGAGAGGGACAATTTGCTGGTCGAGGAGAGCACTGCAACTTACATACTGGTCGTCATTAGTATCTCTTACCATACATTCGATCGCTCTAGCGCCCGATCGACTCGCCCAACTCTTCATACCTACAACTGCAATCATGTGCTGCCAGAAAAACGACAACACCAACACTCCCAACAGTACACTAACTCCCAATCCTGCTTTCACCTTCCAACTGCTCAGGATGTTTCCCAAGCTACTTTTTACGTTTTCCGTCCAAGAAATAGAGCTTTCGGAACTTGTTTCTGGAGCCGACAAATTTGTTTGTGTTTGTTCTGGGATTTCCGACATCACGTATCTCCTCTGATTGCTAGGATTTGGTTGGGCTAGCAGTTGCGATCGCACACAACTGCAAACCCTATCAAATTCTAGCAAAACTAGCCTGTCCCGACAACCAATTCGGGTACTCCGGCGAGGGAAGTATGTATATTGACGAAGTGCGATCCAATAGCTGCAAGCTTCACTAACGCAATTTCTCTGCCTTTTGAGGTATTGCACAATTTGCGATGGCGTTCCGCCCCGCAAGCTACGGCTTTTTTACACCTACAGCACAACAGGTTCGATCGCTCGGACTTCAGTCTTTATCAAAATCAGAGGAATGAAGTCCGAACGATCGAACCTTGCAGAGCGCCGCATTTTCCAAAAAATCAGCACTTTTCAACTTGCCAAAAGTTCCAATAACTCAGCCTCCGAAAGTATGTTAATCCCCAAAGATTGAGCCTTTTCTAACTTAGAACCCGCATCTTCACCCACAACCACATAATCAGTTTTAGCGCTTACAGAACCTGTAACTTTACCTCCAGCTTTGACAATCAAATCCTTAGCTTCATCTCGTTTAAGAGTGGGTAAAGTTCCCGTAAGTACAAAAATTTTTCCGGCAATTTGTGAATTTTGTGCGGCTGGATTCACAGTTTTAACTTCTGACTGCAATTGCAATCCCGCAGCTTGCAACCGTGCAATTAAACTTTGATTTGCCGGAACTCGAAACCATTGATAAACAGCTTGTGCAATTTCTGGGCCAATGCCGTAAACTCCCTCAATTGCTGCGGCTGATACCGCTGCTAACTCTTCCACATTGGTAAACCTTTCTGTTAGCAATTGAGCGTTGACACTGCCGACATGGCGGATGCCCAAGCCGTAAAGTACCCGCGCATAAGGTTGATTTTTCGATTGGGCGATCGCGCTTACCAACTTTTCTGCTAACTTATTACCCATGCGTTCCAAACACATCAACCTGTCAGCAGTCAAATCAAACAAATCCGCCGCCGAATGCACCAGATTGCTATCAACCATCTGCTGCACCAACTTTTCCCCAACACCGTTAATATCCAGAGCATCCCGGCTGCAAAAATGAATCAGCGAACCCCTCAAAATCGCCGGACAAGACGTGTTGATGCAGCGAGTCACGGCCTCCCCTTTTTCCCGAACCACAGGCTGGGCGCATTCGGGACAGCAGCTAGGCATTTGGAAAATTTGAGCATTTTGCGGGCGAAGTTCCGGCAAAACTCGCACAACTTCTGGTATAATCTCTCCAGCTTTTCTGACAATGACAGTATCGCCGATGTGTAGATTTAGCTCGGAAAGTCGATCGCTATTGTGGAGAGAAGCCCGCGAAACCGTCGTTCCAGCCAACTGCACCGGTTTGAGTTCCGCCACAGGAGTCAGAGCCCCGGTTCTCCCGACTTGTACAGTTATTGCTTCTACAATTGTAGGGACTTCGGCAGCCGGATACTTAAGTGCGATCGCCCAACGCGGAAATCTCTGAGTAAAACCCAATTGTTTTTGCAGTCCAACCGCATTAATCTTAACAACAACCCCATCAGTCATATAAGGCAAATTACGCCGTTCAGTATCCCAATATTCGTAATACTCCCGTACCTCATCCAACGAATAGCAAATTTTGCGATTGGGATTCACCTTAAACCCCATTCTTCGCAATAATTCCAACGATTCCCACTGTGTTTTCTCCTCATTAGCTTCATCTAAATGCAGAGTATAAGCAAACAAATCCAAGTGCCGCTTATCCACAATTTTAGAATCCAACTGTCGCAGCGTACCCGCCGCAGCATTGCGAGGATTAGCAAACAATTGTTCCCCCGCTTTTTCGCGTTCGCGATTAATTTCCTCAAACACAGCCAAAGACAAAAAAGCCTCTCCCCGCACTTCCACCACAGGCGGCGGATTCTCTAAATTCAACTTCAGAGGAATCGAGCGAATAGTCTTAACATTTTGAGTAATATCTTCTCCCGCAATCCCATCTCCCCGCGTTGCACCGCGCACTAAAACCCCATTTTCATAGGTTAAAGCTAAAGCAGAACCGTCTATTTTTAACTCGCAAACATAGGAAACCCCCCCCTGCCCCCCCG
>NZ_JAUBOJ010000048.1:0-28072 GCF_036700185.1 Microcoleus sp. BM001215392
ATAACCAATAACCAATAACCAATAACCAATAACCAATAACCAATAACCAATAACTGATGACTAATTATCGAGAATTTCTCCGGTTTTTTTGAGTTGTCGCAGTTTGCGGCCGTCTTCACTAAATGTATAGCAGACGCGGCTGGCGATTTTCTCTTTTTCGGAATAGTGCATGACATTTGAGCTGTGAATGGGAGCCTCAAAGGTGACGATTTTTCCGGATTCCCCTTCTTGTTGGGGTTTGACGTGCTTGGTTCGGATATTTACGCCTTTAACAATTACTTTGCTGACTTTAGGATATGTCTTTAAGATTTCTCCGACTTTTCCTTTCTCTTTGCCAGTAATTATTTGCACGGTGTCGCCTGCTTTGACGTGCATTCTGTAGCGCTGCGGTTCGCTAGTTGGTTTACCCTTTTTTCCGTACATTTTAAAGTACCTCTGGGGCTAAGGAAACAATTTTAGTAAAGTTTTTGTCGCGCAGTTCGCGGGCGACTGGGCCGAAAACGCGAGTGCCTTTGGGGTTGCCTTCGGGATTGATAATCACGGCGGCGTTGTCGTCAAAACGAATGCTCATGCCGCTGTCGCGACGCAAGGCTTTGCGGGTTCTGACAATGACGGCTCTGACGACATCGGATTTTTTGACTGCCATATTGGGGATGGCGTCTTTGACGACGGCAATGATGACATCGCCGACTCCGCCGTAGCGGCGGTTGCCGCCTCCCAATACGCGGATGCACATGAGCTTGCGGGCTCCGCTATTGTCGGCGACATTGAGGTATGTCTGGGGTTGAATCATGGTGATTGGGGAAAAGGTAATTTGATGCTTGCTAACTGCTCGCTTGCTAATTGCTAATAAATGGCCGATCGATCGAGAAAGCCGATCGCACTTTCGAGCAATTAGAAGTTAACTGCTAGCCATTTTTTGCACCGAAAATCTCAGCAACCGTCCAGCGTTTGGTTTTGCTCAGGGGGCGAGTTTCAGTGATGCGGACGCGATCGCCCGATTTGCACTTATTTTCTTCGTCGTGAGCTTTGTAGCGCTTGGTGCGGACTACGATTTTGCCGTATTTGGTGTGGGAGGAGCGGTTTTCGATCGCTACCACGACGGTTTTGTTCATTTTGTCGCTGACTACTACGCCAACTCGTTCTTTAACTGCCATACCTACCTATTGTTGTTGTGCAATTGAGTTTTTTTGAACTACTGTGCGAACCTCGGCTCGGGAGCTGCTAGACTACTCGCTGACTGCGGTAGGAGCAGACTTGAGGGCTGCTTCCGCAGCGATTTGGCGTTCGCGTTCAACTGTCATTAATTGAGCCAGCCGGTGTTTGGCGTGCTTGAACAGGTGAGGCTTTTCCATGCGGCCGGTAGCTTGCTGAAGTCGCAAGTCCATTAGTTGGCGCTTGACGGCTAAAATTTGCTCTGCTACTGCTGCATCGCTTAATTCTCTAGCTTCTTTAATCTTGGTCAGAGACATAATTGTGTGCTTTATCGTGAGCGGTCTAGTGAAGACAGAATTCTTTCTGATGCTGAAGACCGAAGGAAAGAAAAGTTGTATGTGCCAGATTTTAAATTGCTGTAGCCGTTTAAATTTCTGACGAATCCAGACCTAATTCTACCTTCGATCGCCACTATGACGGGCTTTCTTCGCGGCTGATGAACTTGGTTTTAATCGGTAATTTGAAAGATGCCAAACGCATTGCTTCGCGGGCAATTTCTTCACTCACGCCACCAATTTCAAACATGATCCGACCGGGTTTGACGACGGCCACCCAAAACTCCGGTGCGCCTTTACCAGAACCCATCCGGGTTTCTGCTGCGCGCTGGGTGACTGGTTTGTCGGGAAAAATGCGAATCCAGATTTTGCCGCCCCGGCGGATATAGCGGGTCATGGCGCGCCGTCCGGCTTCTATTTGGCGGGAAGTAATCCAGGCTGGTTCGACGGCTTGGAGGGCAAAGTCGCCAAAGCTAACTGAGCTGCCGCGGGTGGAAATACCGCTCATTCGCCCGCGCTGTTGTTTGCGGAATTTGGTTCTTTTAGGGCTTAACATGACTGGGGAATTCAGTAATTGGTAATCGGTATAGCGGACAGCACGAACTTTCTCGCCCGGGATCTGTCAAGCGGTCAACTGTCAACTGTCAATTGACTGTTAGCCTTCGTTCGATCGATCTTCAAAGTTCTGACGGCGGCGCTTTTGTTTGGTGCGGGGCACGGCTGCATTTGGTGCAGCTTCTGGTTCCTGTCCGGGAATAATTTCGCCTTTGAAAACCCAAACTTTAATGCCCAGAATACCGTAGATGGTTTGAGCGGTGCAGTAGGAATAGTCGATGTCGGCCCGCAGGGTGTGCAAGGGGACTCTGCCTTCGCGCGTCCATTCGGTACGGGCGATTTCTGCGCCGTTGAGGCGTCCGCTGACTTGAATTTTGATGCCTTGAATGCCGACTTTTTGGGCGCGGGTAATTGCTTGGCGAACTACTCGGCGGAAGGATACGCGCCGTTCTAATTGCTGGGCAATATATTCTGCGATCAGAGTGGCATCGGCGTCTACGCGCTGAACTTCAACGACGTTGATGCGAATTTGGCGGTTGTTGCCGAGTTGCTGCTGCAAACCGACGCGCAAAGTTTCGATACCTGCTCCGCCGCGGCCTACGACCACGCCTGGTCTGGCGGTGAATACTTCTAGGTCGATTTGATCGGCTTTGCGCTCAATTCTGACCGAGGAAATGCCAGCATTGCTGAGGGTTTTGCGGACGTACTTGCGAATTTTGAAGTCTTCTTGCAAGAGTTCTGGATAGTTTTTCGGGTCAGCAAACCAGCGAGAGCGGTGCTCTTGGGTAATGCCGAGACGAAAACCAATTGGATGTATTTTTTGGCCCATAAAAGTTGAGGAGTTAATTGGTAATTGGGAAAAAGGTAATTGGTAATTGGTAATTGATAGTTACCTGTTTTTTCAACTTTAAGCTGTCTGTACCTCTTACCAAATATCAAGGGTGTAAAGCCCCTGCCCGAAGTCGGTGGATTGTTTGAGCGGCTAGGTTTAAATCCCGCTCTTAAAAACCTCGCTGTCAACTGTCAACTGTCAACTGTCAACTGTTTTTTTAGTCTTCTGCGATCGGAGCAACTATTACGGTAATGTGGCAAGTTGGCTTGCGGATTTGGTAGGCGCGACCTTGAGCGCGGGGTCTAAAGCGTTTGAGGACTGGGCCTTGGTCTGCGTAAGCTTGAGAAACTACGAGCTTGGCTTTGTCTAATCCTGCGTTGTGTTCGGCGTTTGCTACTGCCGATCGCAAAACTTTGACAATTGGTTCGCAGGCGCGGTAGGGCATGAATTCGAGTAAAATCAGCGCTTCTTGGTAGCTTTTGCCGCGAATTTGATCGAGGACTCGGCGCACTTTGAAGGGCGATGTCCGGATGTAACGGGCGATCGCCTTAATTTCGGTTGTGGTATCTATAGCCATTTCGATTTGGGTAATTGGTAAATGGTAATTGGGTTCAAGGTAATTGGTAATTGGTAAAAAGTTTTTCCGATTACCTATTACCTGTCACCTAATTAGGCTATCTTTTTGCCTTTTTATCACCACTTTTCGCGTGACCTCTAAAGGTGCGAGTGGGGGAGAATTCTCCGAGTTTGTGACCTACCATTTGGTCTGTCAGGTAGACGGGAACGTGCTGTCTGCCGTTGTGAACTGCGATCGTGTGACCTACCATTTGAGGCAGGATTGTGGAAGAGCGCGACCAAGTTTTAATTACTTGTTTTTGGCCTGCGGCGTTGAGTTTTTCAATCTTTGTCATCAGGTGGTCTGCGACAAACGGGCCTTTTTTTAACGATCGAGACATGGTTTTGGTAATTGGGAATTGGGCATCGGGAATTGGGAATTGGGGATTGGTAATTTGTTACTTACCCATTACCCATTACCCATTAAACTAACTTTGTCTGCCGCCCTTGCCACGCTTGGAAGATTTGCGACGGCGCCGGACGATTAAAGCGTCGCTGCGCTTGTTTTTGCTTCGAGTTTTGGCACCCAATGCTGGTTTGCCCCAAGGAGTCATAGGCCCCGGACGCCCGATGGGCGCTCTGCCTTCGCCACCGCCGTGTGGGTGGTCTACCGGGTTCATTACACTACCGCGAACGGTTGGTCTGCGACCTTTCCAGCGGGTACGGCCTGCTTTACCAAGGCTGATGTTTCTGGCGTCTGTGTTGCCAACTTGACCGATCGTAGCGTAGCAGTCGGCGCGGACTTTGCGCTGTTCGCCGGATGGCAGTTTGAGGGTGACGTAGCTACCTTCTTTTGCCATTAGCTGAGCGCTGGAGCCTGCGGAACGGACGATTTGTCCGCCTTTTCCAGGTACTAGCTCGACGTTGTGGATGCTGGTACCGAGGGGAATGTTCTTCAGGGGGAGAGCGTTGCCGATTTCGATCGGCGCGTCTGGGCCTGAGACAATTACTGTACCGATGTTTAAGTTGAGTGGGTGCAGGATGTACCGTTTTTCGCCGTCTTTGTAGAACAAAAGGGCGATGCGGGCGTTGCGGTTGGGGTCATATTCGATCGCCTTGACGGTAGCAGGAATGCTGTGTTTGTCGCGGCGGAAGTCGATCGTTCTATAAAGCCGTTTGTGACCGCCTCCCCGGTGGCGACAGGTAATGACGCCTCGGTTGTTGCGGCCTTGTTTGGTGTGCTTGTTGCTAGTTAGAGACTTTTCAGGCTCTGACTTGGTAATTTCAGCAAAGTCCGAGACTGTTTGTTCCCGGGTGCTGGAGGTATAAGGTCGGTAAGAACGGATGCCCATAATCGCTTTTAGATTTTAGATTTTAGACTTGGGATTTTGGACTTTGCAGTTTTGGATTTTAGATTTGGGATTATCAGTTAACTTGTCAGTTTCCTGGAGGGGAATTTGCACCAGCTAACCGCAATCTAAAATCTAAAATCTAAAATCCAAGATTGGCTAAACTTCTGGGAATAGGAGTTTGCGGATGGAGTCTCCGTCTAACAAAGTGACGGTTGCTCGCTTGTAACAAGGTTTAAAACCGACGAATTTACCAACTCGACGCTTTTTGCGCGGCGGGTTTTGGGTGTTGACAGCGGTGACTTTAACCTTAAATAGCTCTTCGATTGCAGCTTTGATTTGAGGCTTGGTCGCTTTTGGTGCTACGTCAAATGTGAATTGATTTAATTCCATCATTCGAGTCGCTTTCTCGGTGAGAATCGGACGCTGGATCAAATCTGCGTAGTCGCGCTTTTCGATTTTACTCACCGTAAATCTCCTGAATTTTAGCTATGGCTGTAGATGTGACAATAATTTTGTCAGCCGCGAGAACGTCGTAAACATTCAGGGAAGTTGCCAAGATGACGTTGACTAATTCGATGTTGCGTCCTGACAAGTAGACGTTGAGTTGCGGTTCTGGCAAGATTAACAGAACTTTTTTATTGGAGTCGATACCCCAACGGGCGATCGCACTCAGCAAATCTTTGCTTTTCGGTCTCGGAAATTGCTCTGCAAATTCTTCAACCACAATCATGTCATCGGTACGACTGAAGAATGCTGTCCGCAAAGCGAGACGGCGTTCCTTTTTGTTCATTTTGACTTCAAAGTCTCTCGGTTTCGGCCCAAAGATGACGCCGCCACCCCGCCATAGCGGAGAACGGATCGAACCTGCTCTGGCTCGGCCGGTGCCTTTTTGACGCCAGGGTTTGCGACCGCCGCCTCTAACTTCCGATCGAGTTTTGGTGCAAGCATTCCCTTGACGGGCGTTTGCTAATTGCCGTCTCAGGGCTCTGTGAACGACGTGAGACGCATTTTCTTCTTTGGCTACGCGAAGCTCTAAAGTTGTTTCCCCAACTTCTTCGCCTTGCCAATTTCGCACTACACAGTTAACCATTTCTTTTGTCCTTTGTCTGTTGTTAGTTGTTCGTTGTTATTTGTTGATTGTTATTTGTTGATTGTTATTTGTTGATTGTTAGTTGTTAGTTGTTGCCAATAACAAATAACCAATAACAAATAACCAATAACCAATAACTACCACCCAACTTTTTTCTCAGGTACAACATTGACTAAGGCGCCAGCTTTGCCGGGAACTGCTCCCTTAATTAGCAACAAATTCTGCTCTGTATCCACCCGAACAATTGTCAGTTTGCGGACGGTTACTTGAACGTTGCCCATGCGTCCGGCCATTCTTTTACCGGGATAGACGCGGCCGGGTGTGGTTCCAGGCCCGATCGATCCAGGTTCGCGGTGATTCTTAGAACCGTGAGACATGGGGCCTCGTTTGAAGTTGTGGCGCTTTTGAAAGCCTGCAAAACCTTTACCGATGCTGGTACCGATGACATCTACTATTTGTCCCGGTGCAAAAGTATCTGCTTTTAGTTGTTGGCCTAATTCAAAGGAACTGGTATCTTCCAAGCGGTATTCCTGCAAGTGGCGCAATGGATTCGCCCCCGACTTGGCAAGGTGTCCCAATTCTGGCTTGTTGAGAGCCTTTGGTTTGACTTCGTTGTATCCAATCTGAATGGCACCGTAGCCATCAGTTTGTTTAGTTTTGATTTGAGTTACTGTACAAGGCCCTGCTTGTATGACGGTGACGGGGATTGCTCTCCCTTCGGCGTCAAACACTTGAGTCATGCCTAGTTTAGTGCCAAGAATGCCTACAGACACGGATTTTTTTCCTTTTATTTACGCAAGAGGTTTCGGATTGCGAAATTTACGTCAATCCGCTTGCTCTTGTGCAGAAACATTTATTTCACTGTTCCTGCAATTAACTGTTATCAACCAACAGCCTTCCTCGGTGTTTAAAATTTGAGTTTTAAATTTGGGAGCGAGCTTGTGGAAGTCTTGCAAGGTTTGAGATGCGAGGCTTTTTGCCTGACTTATCTCCGATTTTTTTTCGGTCTTGCTTGTTTGCGCCAGGACTTGAATAGCAAGCCACTCAGTATCCTTTACGGCGACGATTCACAATAGTACATGAAGTGCTTGCCGTTTGTCAAGGCCGCTCTTGATAACTTTTCGGCTCAGCTTAAGGATTTATAATGTTTCAAGCTCGCCCTGGTGCGATCGACCTTCTTTAAAACCACAGGCTAGACAAATTTATGGGACTGATTACAACTGGTGCGGATCTGATTCGGGATTTGGAAAAGTCGGGGTCCCTGGCCCTGTACGTTCCTTTAGAAGGAGGATTTGAGGGCCGTTACCTGCGCAGGCTGCGGGCTGCGGGCTACGGTGCTTACACGATCACCGCCCGGGGTTTGGGCGATTTGGCGATGTATTTGACCGCAGTTCACGGGGTGCGGCCGCCGCATTTGGGCAAGAAAACTACTGGTAACGAAGGGGCTGTGGGTTATACGTACTACGTCCCGCCGATGTTGCAAACTCAATTAGATAATTTGCCGCCGAAATCAAAAGGACTGGTACTTTGGATTATTGAAGGGCAGGTTTTGTCTAGTCAGGAAGTTGAGTATTTGACTGTTTTGCCGACGTTAGAACCGCGAGTTAAAATAGCAGTAGAGATGGGTGGCGATCGAGCTTTTAGCTGGAAGCCACTTAAAAATGCTTTAGTTGCAGCTTAAATTCGGGTATTTGCGATCGCAAATCAACTAAAAAACACAGCGAGCAACCAAAGCTCAACAGCTTCTGCTCGCTGGTTTTGCTCTATTTTGGAAAAACTTAATTAACCGGAAAAAATCTTATGCTTCAGAACCGCGATTATACAATCATCATTGACAAAAGTGGCAGTATGTACACCAAAGACCAGATGGGCGGAAAAAGTCGGTGGGCGCTGATGCAAGAATCGACGATCGCATTAGCGAATAAATGCGAAGAACTTGACCCAGATGGTATTACAGTTTATTTGTTTTCCGGTCGCTTCAAGCGCTACGAAAATGTAACATCAGCTAAAGTCGTGCAAATTTTCCTAGAAAACGAACCTTCCGGGACTACGAATTTAGCTGCGGTGCTGCTAGACGCCCTGAACAATTATTTTCAGCGCAAAGCCTCCGGTAAGACCAAGCAAAATGGGGAAACCATATTAGTGGTGACGGACGGAGAACCGGACGATCGCAAAGAAGTGATGAAAACGATTATAGAGGCTTCGCGGAAGCTCGATCGAGATGAAGAGTCGGACTTAAGTACCAAATAGTTTGCTAAACTTATCCACAGTTAATTACCGAGACGAGGTTTAACCATGTTTGCCGTCAAACGAGCGCTCAAACTAAATAATAGGGAAGCGACATTGATGGCAAAACACGCAGGATTCCGACGTGTAGTATTTAACTTTGGGTTAAGTTTGCGGACTCAAATGTATGGGGAAAGGCAGTTTACAGACTCAAAGGTGATTAACGAAATTAAAAAAGTTCTCACTAATTACGTCAAAAAGCAGCCTGAATTCGCTTGGATGAACCAATTATCTTCTCGTGTTTACCAAAACGCTTTGATTGACTTGAAAGATGCTTTTAGCCGATATCGTTCTGGTTCTTCAGGTCATCCAAAATTCGCCAGTCGTCGAGACGGTCAATCTTTTACGGTTGATTCATCTAACGGCAAAGTTCTGTTAAGCGCTGGCAACACTATTAGGATTCCTACTCTGGGAACTTTTCGGCTTTACGAAGCCCTAGATTGTAGTTTTATTTCTCAAACTTTCACGATTTCAAAAGAAGGGAATCCCTGGTTTGTTTCTTTTGGGGTTGATGCAGAGCGTCTCCCGGTTCAGCAGTCTGAAAGTTCTGTGGGAATCGATGTTGGTATCAAGTCATTTGCCACTCTGTCAAAAGGGCAGTTTTTTGATGCACCGAAGCCGTTAAGAGCCAGTGCGAAAACCAAGCTTGCTACTTTACAGCGCCAAGCATCAAAGCAGGTAAAAGGCTCTCGAAATCAGCGTAAAACTTACAATAAGATTAGCCAGCTCCATGGAAAAATAGCTCGGATTCGCCTCGACTTTCTTCACAAGTTGACAACTTATTTGGCGAAAACTTTTAAGCTAATTAAGATTGAAAATTTGAACGTCAAAGGAATGATGGCAAATCACAAGTTAGCTGGGGCAATATCTGACCTTGGGTTTTATGAATTCAAACGTCAACTCGACTATAAATGTCAAATGTATGGAGCTAACTTGGTATTGGTAGACCAGTGGTTTCCTAGTACCAAAACTTGCTCAAATTGTGGCATCAAAAAAGATATGCCACTAAGCATACGGACTTTTGACTGTCCTGTTTGTGGCAGATCTTTGGATCGCGATTGGAACGCCAGCATTAACATTTTAAATTGGGAACCCTCGGCTGGAGGGGGATAGCCTACTTATCTTGGGATAGCCGACTACCCAACAGCGTAGGAAGTAAACTCGTAATTGTATCTAAAGATGGCTTTAGATAGGTTTAGGTAAGTTTTGCAAAGCAGCTAGCGATTTATTTCATTCAAGCAGGGAATGCCCCGGAAGCTACTAAGTTTCTCAAGATATTGGACGACGAACTGCAAAGCGCTGGGGCTAAATTCGATATCGTTGATACTGTGACGATGGATGATATTGAAGGCATGACTCTGACGGAAGTATTGCTGAATGCAATCACAGATTGAGGTGAGGAAGCGGGTAATGTTAGCGCGATTATATGCCAGTTGGCCCAGCAGCATTTTTTTAGTGGGGTTTAAGTTATGGAATCGATCGATCGCCTGTTAGCTGAACTTAAGGCAGAGTATCAAGCATCTCAAAAACAAGCTGAGTTAAAAAGTCAGCCTCCGATGCCAGCCCAACCGCCTTTGCAACCATCAGCACTGCGGTCAAATCAAACAGTTAAAACATCAGATCAAAACTTGTATGCTAGTGCTTTAGATAGCGATTTAGCTCAAATTAAGGCTGAGTACGAAGCACAAAATAAACCTCAGGAAGTGGCTGCACTAGCACCGCTTCAGTCTCTGCACGAAGCACAAAATAAAGCTCAGGAAGTGGCTGCACTAGCACCGCAATTATCAGAAAAGATTGTGCTGTCTGAGTTAGACGTACAAACGCACAGACAGAAGGTTAGGCAAGCTCAAGTCTGGCTGAAAAATTTGGATAAAAATTCGGATGAGAGATATTGGTTCGATCAGTTTGCTTTTAAGTATTCTTCGAGGATAGATGCGGCGATCGACTATTTGCAAGCTGTGAATGAGTTTGATTGAATGTTAACAGTTAACTGTTAACTGTTGACGGTTAACTGTTGACTGTTGTTCTGGAAACGCAAACTCGATCTGTAGGGTGCGCACTGCGCACCGGTGCGCATTGCGCACCCTACATATATAAGTACCGGTGCGCATTGCGCACCGGTACTTATATAAGTAACTTACTCTGATTACCCCGATAGATAGTGCAACAATTGCTCGCAAGGGCGTAATTCCTGAGAGTAGAGAGTTCCCTCGACAAGCCAAACCTATAAAGTGCGGACAATACCTATTAAACCATCTTTGGGTACAGAAGTAGGACTCAACAAAAACAAAGCCGCGTTTTTTGCCGTCTCCTCTGATAGCTGAATTTGTTTTAACTCAACAATACCTTCACTGATAAAAGTATCTCTCAAAGCAGCTTTTTCGCCGCTGTTAAAAGTCGTTTCATAAAATATTTCCCGAATCCCAGCCGCAATCACTAATTTCAAACAATAGATGCAGGGTTCTAAGGTGACGTAAATACTGGCCCCAGCAGTAGATATGCCGTGTTTTGCGGCTTTGGCGATCGCATTTGCTTCAGCATGAACCGCCCGCGACGGCAAAGTTTTGCTAGCATCGCAACTGCTCAAACCCGGATAGCAGAAGCCCTGAGCCGTACAGTGCACCGAACCTGAGGGCGAACCGTTGTAACCCGTAGCTAAAACTTGCCTGTTTTTAGTGATTACCGCGCCCACGGGAAAAGCCAGACAAGTCGATCGAGTTGCGGCCAGTTTTGCCAACATTAAAAAGTATTCGTCCCAATTTGGTCGGTGAGGGGGTTCGTAGTTGTCTGGTGTGGTATTTTCCATTTAAAATCTAGAATTAGAACTGTATTGAGACAAGAAATTACTGTGAGATTCCAGTTGAACCAAATCCATTATCTCCCCTAGAGCTGGAACTTAGCATTTTCACTTCTTCAATTTCAACGCGAATTACGGGCGCGATTACCATTTGAGCAATTTTCATGCCTTTTGTGACTTGAAAGGAAGTTTGGCCGTGATTGATTAAGATTACTCCTATTTCGCCTCGATAGCCTTCATCAATTGTTCCCGGTGTATTGAGTACAGTGATTTTGTGCTTGAGAGCTAAACCACTTCTGGGACGAATTTGCGCCTCTGTTTTTGGTGGTAATTCTATGGATATACCTGTATGAATTAAGGTGCTTTCTGCGGGTTTTATTTCTAATTCATCTAGAGAAAACAAGTCCATTCCCGCATCAGTATCGTGGGCGTATTTCGGAATTATGGCTGATTCATGTAGTTGCAGGATTTTTAATTTCATTGTGTTTGGTATTTTTGAGTGAAGTCTTTGATTGCGAGCGATCGGACATCATATTAAGGTGCTAGCCTTGCTTTCCCCAGACGAGTAATTGTGTACCACTTGGCAATGTCTGGTGCCCAATTTTCAAAATGAGGCCACATCATTTCGCAGAGTTTTTGAATTTCAATTTGAGCATTTTTCTTGTTTCTTAAATCGCAAAAATGCAGGAAAGACCTTAAATTGAAACTGACTACAAAATGCTGGCGGTAGTCAAAGGGTAATTTACCTCGGGCGTGTTCCTCGGACATTCCGCCGTCGAAGTCAATTTTATAACGTTTAGCCGCTTCTAGACACCATTCTAAATCTTGTTGTCTTTGTTCCGGGGAATAGTAGTATTTTTTGCCTTCGCGATCGGTATAATAATCTACTGGGCGCAGGTAAAAAATATCTTCTATATCTTTTTTGCCGGTTGCTGCATCCAAAAATTGATTTCCTGTATAACGCAAGGATTGTACATCGAATGAGACTCCAACACGATGAGTCCTTGCCTGCTGCATGACGCTGTGGGGAAAGTAGCCGCAATTAAAGATAATTTGGGGATGTTCTAGGGGGCCGTAATGCCCCCGATCGCCCGCGAGGAGTCTTTTGACGATTATTTCGCCGCATTCTGACTCTGACGGCCAGGAATCGCGCTCGTCAAATACGAAATTCTCAGTATAGTCTTGATGGAGGGCAGCATAAATTACTTGCTGGGGATTTGGTGTTTGAGAAATAACTTCTACTCGGAATCTATCCATAATATTTTTATTTTTGAAGGTCGTTATAGTTAGAAACTTGAACATTGTATATTATTTCATAAGATGGCATTATTAGCAAGTTTTTCAAGCTAATATTTTGTTGACAGCTCCGCTCAAACCTAAGTCATAGTCATGATTATTTTTCATCCAAAAATGAATCGAGAGCTTTTTGCTTCCACTCTGGAATCTGTATTTCATTTGCATCAAGGTACTTTATAAGTGCAGTGTGTGAGGCTTTTAGAATTTTTCTTGAAACTTCCTCAATTAAGTTGAATTTATCATCAATATATGTCTTTGATATAACCAACGAGTCAAAAAATGGACGCTCCTTTCCGGACAAAAGTATACTTTTATTTTGTACAATGTATGAAGATGTATATGTTCCTCCGTGATGAACTAACAAATTACGATCCCTGAGTAAATCGCCATATATCTGCATCTCATCCTTAAAAACTGGAGAAATCAAAATCAATGCTCTATAAAGCGCATTGATTTTTTGTGCAGTTCCAAAGTCATATTTCTCTGCAACTAGAAAACCTATATTGCAAGATAGAGCCTCACCTAGTTCAAATGCTTTAGCTGGGTCAATATTAATATCCTGCCCATTTTTGACAAGTTTTTAAGCAGTGATGGTTCTATGTTGATGATTGAGGCAAAGTGGTCTTTGCAAAATGCTTCAAAGTAGGCTACAAGTCCGATCGCACACAACTCATTTAGTTGACTGCCACCGCGTTTATCTGATTGCGTCAGATAAAGTTTCTCTAGTCCATCAAGGGTGTAAGAGAAGAAAAAAGGGGCAGTTGGAACTCCACCAGAAAATAGATCTAGCCAATCATATGAATTTTTTTTCACACACATACCTTTTATTACTTTTTTTGATAATTATTTTCACACATTTATTTCTCAAGCTAACAATTCATTAACAGCGATGCTAAAACCTGTAAGTACCTTTTGAGTGTTAACAACTTCATCTGCATTAAACAACAGCCAGCGTTCCCCACCATTCACAAAGATTAATCTGGCTTCAGGAAATAGCAGCCAAACTTCTAAACATCCCGATTCTAAATATTCTTGGGCTTTCGCAAATAACTCTTCGCCGCTATCTTCAGGAGAAGCTACTTCTGCTATCAAGGGGAAACTTTGGGATAATGCTGTAAAATTGCCCGATGGTGGCAAGAGTTCAGGAGTGATGTATGCGACATCTGGCCGGCGGCACTGTTTGCCAGTATGACAAAGAACTCCTATAACTACTTCTCCTCCCTGTTTGCTGGAATTTTGGTAATTCCTCCAGGATGTAGATAATTTAGATTGAGCCAGACTGTGCTTGAATGTCATTCCTGTTTTCTCCACTAAGTTGCCGTCAACCCACTCCATTCTATTAGGCGGTTTGACTAAGAACTCTTCGAGAGATATGATTTTTTGTGCTTCAGATTCTGGCTGAATTTTTGCTATGTTTTCTGATTTTGGCTGGGATTCTGGCTCTAGTTTTAGGTCTGTAGTTTTAGGTGGAATTATAGTAGCTGTCACAGGCTCAACCTCTGTTTGATGATTTTAAGTTTACACGCGATCGCTCTCGATCGCATTTGATGACATGATTGAATTTGGCAGAGCAAGTTGATATCAGCTATCGATCGAAGACAATTTTGGTGTTGTCAATTTTTATCTGTTCAACTTGGCACTACAATTTATATATCATAGCAATTCAGAAAGGTGACTTTCATGATACTATCAAACCGTTTTTCTGAAGCCATCATCTATGCCGCTCAATTGCACGCAACTCAAGTCCGCAAGGGCTCTGGTGTTCCCTATATTGCTCATTTGTTGGGTACTGCTAGTATAGCTTTGGAATACGGGGCAAATGAAGATGAGGCGTAAGCGTTGCCCTCGAAGAGGATCGCAGCCCTACTTCACTCCGGCGATCGAAGATCGAGGCGGCCCCACCACCCGCGAAGCCATCCGCCGCCGCTTTGGGGATACCGTCACAGCGATTGTAGACGGCTGTACCGACAGCGACGCGACGCCGAAACCCCCTTGGCGCCAGCGAAAAGCAGCCTACATCGCTCATATTCTCACAGCTTCTGGCTCAGTCAGATTAGTCTCGGCTGCTGATAAGCTTTATAATGTTCGATCGATCCTGAAAGATTATCCTCAATTAGGCGATCGCGTTTGGGAACGCTTCAAAGGCAAAAAAGATGGTACTCTCTGGTATTACCACTCTTTAGTAGAAGCATTCCGCCAAGCTGAATCTACACCAATCGTTGAAGAATTAGCCCGCACAGTTTTAGAATTAAACCAGCTTTCCACAGACAAAATGTAAAAGCGACGAACAAATAACTAATAACTAATTACCACTAACTAATAACTAATAATGGCAAATCTTCGCTTAGAAAATATTACCCGACGCTACCAAAATGTCACCGCGATCGAAAACATCAGTTTCAAAATCCCGGATGGCGAATTTTGGGTATTAGTCGGGCCTTCCGGCTGCGGAAAATCTACAATTATGCGAACAATTGCAGGTTTGGAAACCGCAACTTCTGGCAATATTTATATTGGAGATAATTTAGTTAATGATATTCCGGCGAGACAGCGCGATGTCGCAATGGTGTTTCAAAATTACGCGCTTTATCCGCACATGACTGTCGCCGAAAATTTGGGTTTTGGATTGCGGATGCGGAATGTCGATTCAACAAAAATTCAAGCACGAGTTGAAACTGTAGCCCGATCGCTCTCGATCGACCATCTCCTCAACCGCAAGCCCAAACAGCTATCAGGCGGACAACAGCAGCGGGTAGCGCTCGGAAGGGCGATCGCCCGCGAACCGAAAGTATTCCTCTTAGACGAGCCGCTTTCTAACCTCGATGCTCAACTGCGAGACGACACTAGAGCCGAACTGAAACAATTACATCAACGGCTGGGAATTACCACAGTTTATGTCACCCACGACCAAGTGGAAGCGATGACTTTAGCTGATAAGATTGTAGTCTTAAATGGCGGGAAAATTCAGCAAATTGGAGACCCGCAAAGCATTTACGCCAAACCTGCTAACCGGATGGTTGCCACATTTTTAGGCAATCCGGCGATGAACATTTTACCTGCAATTTATGCTAACGAATCTTTTCAAGTGGGAAATCAATTTTTAGCTTGTCCGCCCTCGATTCAAAAAAGATTGCAAGCCAGAGAAGGACAAGGATTTGATTTGGGAATTCGCCCAGAAAATATAGAAATGTTTGCGCCACAAACAGCAGCAGAGGATGATTTCAACAGGGATGTTTGGGCGTTAGAAAAAGTTCCTCTCGATGTAGAGGTAAAAGTAGTGGAACCTCTGGGACGAGAAACTTTAATTCGGGCGAGTTTGCCTGGGTTGAGCGCTGAAACTACGGTACAGTTGCAAGTACCTGCGAGTGTTCGCTGGCGATCCTCTTCGAGAGCAACGCTTACGGGCGATCGGCTGACGGTACAGCTTGACTTCGATCGGCTATTTATCTTTGATCCATCCACCGGCGAGGCGCTGTATCCGTAAACTGGATTAAATCTCAAAGGTCAAATAGATATGATTTATGCACTTGCGACCTCAGAAACCCGGTTTCTACGAATATTTCTGGTTTCTCGTCGCAAATTTTGCTCACAAACCGGGTTTCTCGCCCCCGTTTTCTGCGATCGGAGTCCGTAACTGCCCCATCCACAGGCGAGGTCTCGCTCTTTGTCACAAAACTTTACACTTGACGTTTCCTAATTTACGGAGTAATGATACAATGAGTGTATTGAAAAAAAAATTCATCCTCCCAAAGGCATATTTTTGGGAAAGGGCGATCGCAACCAACAACTTCGCACCTGCGCTCGAAAAGCGGCAAGCCTGCGGCATAGGGAGTAATACCCCAGCAAAAACTCCGAAAAACGTTCTAGCGGCATTTCTTAGATGAATCCCGACAACCTGCCTCAAATGCTGCAAACAGGATTTCACCTAACTTTAGGTGCAACTTCCTTTTTGCTTGAGACATTGCAAGATGCTCAAAAGCGAGAAGAAAATCTGGATAAACTCAGACAGCCAGATTTAGGCCCACTCGCGGATGAGTTGCTCGAAAAAGGAGAAATGACCGATCGAGAAGCTCGGAATTTTGTCGATACTATTTTCTCAGGGCTTCTCGATCGGGAGAATGCACGCAGTGAGTCCGGATCGCCAAAGCAATGGGATACAGCAAGTGACACACCTCCCGACTCGGTTGTACAGACTGATATAAAGCTAGAGATTCAAGAATTAACTGCACATATGGCAGCGCTGAGATTGGAGTTAGAAAATTTGCGCGCTGAAAATTCCGATGATTAAAGAATCAAGTATCTTTAACAAAGCCAGAGTTTAGTTGGAAACTTATTGAAGAGAACCAAGCTTTAGTCGTTGTCCCAGTTTTCTGTACCGATCAGGTCGGCGATGCGATCGCGCAGCAAGAAGTCGCATTTTTCGAGTTCTCCTTCGACGCAAGCCCATTCTCGGGGCGGGATGAACTGACAAAGCGTGTAGATAGGCTGTTGCCGGCTCAGTACGCCTTCGTGCACGAGGTGGCGTGCTTCATCTTGGATGACATCTAAAGAGTATTGGATTTTGATAGTTGACTGAATCATAATGCGCCCTCAAGGTTTTACTTAAAAAAATTTATGGCCCTGTTAATAATATAATCCAAACTTCCGAATATGTTTGTTATTTTTTTTTCTGTATCTTGTTATACATTTTTCCATAAAGTTAAAAAAAAGTTATAGGAAATATGAGTAAGCGATCGGATCTTTATGCTGTAGTTGGATGTGGAGAAGCGGTATATATCCCAGGATAACAGACCCATCTGCTGAAAAGTTATATCTAGCAATTGAGCAGGGCTAGATTCCCGGTTTTATGATAGAGGCTTTGCCTTTGGCGGCAAAGTTTCTGGCGACAAACCGGGTCAATCAATTTAACTCCTGACACAACCAAGAAAAGATTCAGGACTGGGCTACCTAAGCATTGCCTGTTTTGTCACTGCTTAAATAGCAACTCTAGAGCGAGAGCTTGCGCCGCAGGCATCTGCCCGAAACAAAATACATAAGGAATACTTGGAGGCAACTGTGGCAAGAATTGCTCTAAAACGTAGGGACTTCCGTAAATTACCACAGCTTGCAGTTCTTGGGTACTTAATAAATTATTAAACCAATCTTTAGCTGCTTGAGTCAAGCCAGCACTACCTCGAAAGCAATTACCGCGAATGAAAATTTGCAGCAGTGTCCCAGAAAAACACTCTGCGCTTGGATTATCACTCACAGCGCCCGTGCGATCGTCAATTAGTTGCAATTCGTAACCAAACTTTTCGGGAATGGCGATCGCCGGAGTGTGTTTCCCCAAAAACTCGCAACCCAAAACATCGTCCACCACAATCAAATTCCGCAAAAGCTCCTTGTCTGGGGACTTTTTCGTCGCTAAAGGTAGCTTCCCGCCAAATTTCAAAGAATCTCGCAAAATCTCCGCAGCGGTTGCCCTTGCCTCTGTGGTTGCCAGCAAAATTAAATCGCTCGAACTCACCCCTTTGCTCGATGGGGGCTGGGGGGGGTCAAATTTGGGATTTATCGCTGCTTGCTCGATCGACAAACCCACCTTAATTTTTGCCTGCCAAATTCGCTTGACAGATTCCTTAATTTGTGATAAAGAAATTCGCCCTTGAGTGACAGCTTCGCAGACAGCCAGAATCGCCGCTTCCGGGTCAAGCGGCATCAACAAAACATCAGCACCAGCCTCAGCGGCCAAAACAGCAGCCTCGTTCGCGCCGTACTTATTGGCGATCGCACCCATCACCAAAGCATCAGTTACAATCAAACCCTCAAATCCCAATTCTTCTCGCAGCTTCCCAATCAAAATTTTGCGAGAAAGAGTAGCCGGAAACTCGTCATCCCAAGCTGGAATCAGCAAGTGAGCGCTCATCACAGCATCGACCCCACTGGCGATCGCGCTGACAAAAGGTGGCAACTCGATCTGGGCCAATCGATCGGGCGAATGCGGCAAAACCGGCAATTCCAAGTGAGAATCAACCGCCGTATCTCCGTGGCCGGGAAAATGCTTAGCTGTAGTCAAAACCGGGTGTTTGAGAGCGCCCCGAATAAAAGCAGCGGCTAATTTTCCGACAATTTTCGGTGTCTCGCCAAAAGCGCGGACGTTAATCACCGGATTGTCGGGATTGTTGTTAACATCAACTACTGGTGCCAGAATCCAATTGAGACCGATCGCCCTAGCTTCGATCGCAGTCACAGATCCCATTTGTTCGGCATATCGATCGGCCGCTTCTGCGTTGTGCTTCGCAATTTCAGCAATAGCCATCGGCGGCCCGAACCAAGTCGCCCCCGCGAACCGCTGACCGACACCTTCCTCAATATCAGCAGCCAACAGCAGCGGAAATTTTGCCACATTCTGCAATTGGTGCGATCGAACCGCCAATTCCGCAGCACTTCCCCCCACCAAAATCACACCCCCCACGCCCAAATTTTCCAGATAATAGCGGAGTTTGTCGGCCGTCGGTTCCCAGGCCCCATAGCGAATTTGATGGTCGAACAAATAGCCAGAAGCGCGCACCACGAACATCTGGGCTACCAGTTCTGGTAAGGAAAGATTGTCAATCATTCGATTTTAGATTTTAGATTTTAGATTTGGGATTTGGGAATTGGGAATTGGGAATTGGGAATTGGGAATTGGTAACTGGGAATTGGGCAATTCTCCCCATCTCCCCGTCTCCCTCTCAAAATCCATCCGTTACATCCGAAGAAAGCGAATCCGTTGCCGAACTTCCTTCAATCGGGACTTTCATCCTCAGCCAATTCTTCGTCCCCATCTAGAATATCCGGTTTGCGATCGACAGAAAGCTGATTTAGCAGTATCAGCATTTTATCGCCGCGTTCCAAAGAACGGTCTTCGAGAAATATAACTTCCGGCGTCCGGCGCAGTTGCACCCGTTGGCCCAACTGGTTGCGAACGTAGCTAGTTGCAGATTTCAAACCCTCCATAGTCTCGGCTTTCGCCTCATCCGTACCGTAGATGCTGACAAAAATCTTTGTATGCTGAAGGTCTCCCGAAACAATCACGTCGGTAACGCTAACCATACCCGCACCTACACGGTCGTCCTTGATTCCATTCAGCAACATCAGGCTGACTTCCCGTTTAATCATTGAAGCTACGCGCTCAATGCGACGACTTGTAGCCATAGCAACTATCCCCTACTTTCATATCAGCCATTGTCTATCAATTCTTAGTTTGCCACAAAGCTGTCAGAGGAAGTTCTGCCAAAAGTGCGCCACAATGAATTCTGGCTAGCCTAGCCGTGTCACGATCGCCCATCACCACATAAAAACTATGGAAAAAGAATTTACTATCGGTCAAAAAGTCAGGGTTGTGGCGATGCCGCCATACGTGAAAACAGCCGAACCGATGCCGGTGCTGCGGCCTGCGAACCTAATTGCGATCGGGGCCCAGGGTGTTGTGATCGATCGGCGTCCCGGCAATTATTGGGGGATTCGCTTTGAAAAAGGTGCTTTTCTCTTAGACAGTCAGTACATTGAAGCTGCTATCAGTTGACTGTTGACTGTTGACTGTTGACTGTTGACTGTTGACTGTTGGCAGTTGACAGTTGGCAGTTGGCAGTTGGCAGTTGAGTCCGAAAGCAGTTGTGATTGGGAATTGGGAATTAGGAATTGGGCAATTCTCCGACTTCCATCGGACGACTTCACGCTTGACGAATTCAAGAAGCCAACTTATTCTCAAAACCCAAGGAATTAACCGAAAAATCACTCAAAAACCCCTCTAAACTAGGAGAACCGAAGTTACAAGGTTGAGGCTTCCCCAAAAAATAACCTTGAGCGTAATCTACCCCAAGCTGCTTAAGTTTATCCATAACTGCTTGACTTTCCACATACTCCGCAATAGTTTTTATTCCCATGACGTGAGCAATTTTGGTAATAGCTTCCACCATGGCGACATCAATAGGATTGTCCGCAATATTTTTAATAAAATTGCCGTCAATTTTGATATAATCCACGGGCAAACTTTTCAGGTAAGCAAAAGAAGACATCCCGCTGCCGAAATCGTCTAAGGCAAACTGGCAGCCGAGTTCCTTGAGCTGCCAAATCAAGCTGGCTGCTTTACTGAGATTAGCGATCGCCACGGTTTCTGTAATTTCAAAACAAATGATTTCCGGCGGTATTTGATGGATGGAAAACTGCTCTTGAATAAACTCGATCAGCTTTTCTTCGTTGAGGCTGTCCCCAGAAAGGTTGATTGCATAAAGGCTGGGATGTTGCTCAAATGATGATTGCGAACTAGACAGGGGACAGCAAGTAGGCAAGGTAACTATTTTATCGCTGTCTGTGCCGGGGTTTTGGACTAAAAGATTTGCCGTGAAAATTTTAGATAAATTGCTAAATAAAGTGCGAATTACCCAGCGATCGATCGCGTGCATCAAGTTGTAGCGTTCAGCGGCCGGAATAAACGCCATCGGCGATACCAACTGGCCCGTTGCCAACTGGAGGCGGAGCAGGATTTCGCAATGTGTACCTGTGGTGGGAGAGTTGAGGAAAGGTACGATCGGCTGATAGTACAAGCGAAAGCTATTCTCTTCTAAAGCTTGATTAATTTGCACCACCCATTGGGTTTCGCCGTGCTGTTTGATTAATTCTCGATCGCCCGCTTCATAAACCTGCACCCGGTTGCGGCCTTTATTTTTAGCAGCGTAGCAAGCAAGATCCGCCGCGCTCAAAACCACAGATGTCGATGCTATTTTGGGATTAATTGCCACCAAACCGATACTGACGCCGAGGGAAAAAGTTTTATCCTGCCACCCAAACCGGAATCCCTGAATGCTTTGCAGCAGCAATTCTGCGACCTCTAAGCCGTGTGAGGGGGAACAATTGTACAGGAGTACGGCAAACTCATCACCGCCCAGACGCGCCAAGACATCGGTTTTACGGATATTGGTTTTAAATAGCTGACTGACTTGGCGCAGCAGTTCGTCGCCTGCAACGTGACCAGAAGTATCGTTAACTATTTTGAAGCGATCGAGATCCAAGTAAAGCATCACGTGTTCTTGGCAGTAACCTTGAGCGCTGTGCAGGGCGTGTTCTAGCTGGTACTCAAATTCGCGGCGGTTGACCAATTGCGTCAGGGGGTCGTGAGTTGCCTGCCAGGTGAGTTGCCGCGCTTGAGTTCGCACTTGAGTGACATCTCGGAACACAACGACAGCCCCGACAATTTTGCCGTTGCAGGCGTGGATGGGGGCGACGCAGTGGTCGATCGCAAATTCGCAGTTGCTGCGGGCAATCAGCAAACTGTTGTATCCTTGGTCAACAATCCGACCTTCATACAAAGCGATTTGGGCGATATTTTCGATCGGCATCCTGCTGGTTTCATCAACGATTCTGAGGACGCCCGCTAGGGGCAAACCTTTAGCTTCCCAGGTAGACCAACCGGTGAGTTTTTCAGCAACTGGATTGAGGGTAGAAATGCAGCCGTCGCTGTCAGTAGTGATGACGGCATCCCCGATCGATTGTAGAGTAACCTGAGCGAGTTCTTTTTCCTCAAAAAATGCTTGTTCCATGCGCTTGCGATCGCTAATATTGCGCTGCACGGACACCCAGTGAGTGAGGTTCCCCAACTCGTCAGCAACAGGTACGCTGTTGAGTTCCACCCAATAAGTGGAACCGTCTTTGCGGTAGTTAATCAATTCCAAGCGCAGCGGTTCTCGGCGAGAGAAAGCGCGGCGAATCTTGGCAACTTGAGCGCCATCGCTGTCTGGCCCCCGCAGACAACTCGGTGTTTGACCGATAATTTCTTCGGGGCGATAACCAGTCATTTGAGTAAAAGCTTCGTTGACGTAGATGATGCTGGGATCGGAGATATTGCCGTATCCGGCATCCATAATTACGATCGCATCGTTAGCGTTAACCACGGCAGATTCTAGCAATTGCAGGCGCACTTCAGCGCGGAGGCGGGTAGCAATTTCCGTTTCTAGTCGGGCATTAGTCAAGCTGAGGGAGGCGATCGCCTTTTGCAACTCGCTAGTCTGTTCTTGGATGCTGGCGTGCAAAATATCGATCGCCCCGGACATTTCCATCGGGTCAAGTACGCGCAGCAAACTGCTTTGAGTAACTATTCCCAGCAGTTCTCCTTGTTTCCCCGTTACTACCAACCTGCGGACTAAACGCTGCTGCATTTCTTGATGAGCTACCCACAGCGAGTCTTCAGGCTTGAGACTAAATAACGGGGTACTCATCACAGTTTGGGCGATCGTCTGCGACAAATCTATATCTAAAGCTTGAAATTCCACAATATCCCGTTCTGTGACCATACCTACGGGAATTGGGAACGGCAAATTCATCTCATATCCTGTTGATACTGTAATTACCACACAGCTAACGCGGTGCTGCGCCATCAACTCGGCCAAACTCATAACTGAAGCTGACACAGGTGCCTGAATAACTTGAGATGTCATTACTTCTTTGACGCTGCGCATTTGCAAGATATTTGCCGGTTGTACCATTGCTTGGCGAATGCTTTCGGGCGTAATTACTCCTAGGAGTTGACCGGAATTATCCAATATTGGCAGGTGGTGAATTCTTTGTTGGCTCAGCAGAATTAGGGCGCTGAAAATGTCTTGCTCTTCACCTTTGGTCAGAGTTGCCGCGGGCTGCTTCATCACTTCTGCGATGGTGACATTTTTTAAGTTTTTGCCCGATGCAATCAAATCGACGAGATCCCTCTCGGTAAAGATGCCTTGTAATTGAGAATTTTGAGCAGATGGTGTGGAGGATGTTTCGACGGACTGCGCCACGACAAAGATGCAGCTACCTGTCGCGTCTCTGAACGCTCTAGATATGGGGGGATTGGCGATTTGGTAAATATCCGTTGGTAGGCTCTCGGGGTTGACAGAGCAACTGCCGCGCCGTTGGCCCATCAGCGTAATTACTTCTGCTAGCGGGGTACCGGGTGCAACTGTCAAGGGGGAGCGGTCAATGACTCGATCTAAAGTCGGCAGATACTGGGAGGAATCATGTTTGAGCATATTTAATTCATTTTGGCGATCGCGCCTTAACTCTGCAACCTTGCTAAAAAGCGCTGCTTTCCAATCAATACGTGGATTTTGACAGCGCTGCTGAGACGTAATTAAAATTTTTTCTTAAAAATGCACCCCGAACTTAGGCTGGGAAGCTGGCCGGTGACGGCTCTGGCTCTACCTATAAAGTTATAATTCTATCTTGATTTTAAATGTAAATTTTCTGGCCCGTGACAGTTTTATTATAGATAACGTATTTCTAGGGAACTTTTGGGCAGATAATTAACTTAGACGATCGTCCATCGCATCGCTAATTATATCCATCTTCGGCAAGAGACATATATTCGCTGTCCGAGCTAACCTAGAAGATGTTACTACTCAAAGAGACTGTATTCAGTTCGGTAGTGTTAAGTTTTGCGACATTAAGTTTTGCGAGCTTTGAGAAACCACCTGTGCGTTTTGGAAGGCAATCGATATCACAGCCGGCCTGTGAATTCGATCGCAACTTGCGAAAACAACAGTGGTAAGATTGTAGATATAAACAGAAGAAATTAAAAACCCAGTCTGCTGAGGAAAAAAGATTATGAAACGCTATCTACTAGCCGCTACTATTTTAATTACTCCCTTACTGTTGGCAGGCCCGGCTCGCGCCCAAAATCCCGATCAGGTCAAACAATTACTGTCAACTGGTCAATGTTTTGGGTGCGACTTGTCGGGAGCAAATTTGGCAGGGGCTCATTTAATTGGTGCAGATTTGAGAGAAGCGAATTTGCAAGGCGCCAACCTCTCTAACGCCAACCTCGAAGGCGCTGACTTGACAGGCGCTAACTTGACGGCTGCTAACTTAACAGCAGTTTTCCTGACTAACGCCAGTTTAAATGACGCAGACCTCGATCGGGCAAATCTGACCGCTGCCATCATCAACACTGCTGACGTATCCGGCGCATCAATGGAAGATATGACCATCACTAATGCCAAAATCTACAATACCCAAATCGGCGTCGGTGGCAGTTACGAGCAGTAACTCATTCAAAGAATGCAAACAGCCAATTTTCAGTTTAAAAACCCGGTTTCTCTCCAGAAACCGGGTTTTTAGTCTTTAGGTTGGTAGTGAGGACTTCAGTCCTATCTTATGGGATAAGGACTGAAGTCCTCACTACCAACCTGATTGGGGTTATTTTAAATGTGACGAACCTACCACTAAAAACCCAAATCCACAGCAATTCTGTGCGCGCAAGCAAACCCGGAAAAAGCCACCGCATTTAAACCCTGTCCGGGAAACGTACTGTCGCCCACACAATACAAACCTGGCATCGAAGTTCGATTAAATGGCATTCCCAACAAACCCATTAACTTCTGTCGCGGAATTGGCCCGTAAGTTCCGTCTTCGCGGCCCAAAAAGCGGCGGTGAGAACGCGCCGTCCCCACTTCCATATAATCCAAACCAGCATCTAAACCAGGAAAAATCTTTTCTAATCTGTCAATAATTCTCCCTCCAGCCTCTTCTTTTTTATCCTCGTATTCCTGCGGCGAAAGTCCTTCCCACTCTTCCATCCAGCTAGAAGTAAAAGCATGAACAATGTGATATCCTGCCGGAGCTAAATCCGGGTCGAGCACGGTTGGAATTGAGACTAAAACTGTTCCCTCCGGCGCTTCCATTTTGTCCCAATCTTCTAACAAAATGTGGTGGCAGGCACTACCAGCAGGGATGACGCTGGCTTCTACTCCCAAATGCAAGCTCAAGAAACTCGGGGCTTTTTGATAGCGCTGCTGCCATTTCTTCTCGCTGGCGGGCATCTCTTCGGCAGGCAGCAATTTCTCGAAAGTATCCCAGCGGGTGGCGTTAGAAACTATCCGCTTGGCTCGGTAAACTTCGCCGGTTACTAGCTCGACTCCAACAGCGCGGCCGTTTTCTGTGATAATTTTTTTGGCTTTAGCTTTGTATTGAATTTTCCCGCCGCATTTTTCTAATCCTTCTACTAATTTTTGGGCAATTTGACCGACTCCGCCTTTGGGATAATTGATGCCGCCGTAATGTCTGTCAGAAAATACCATTCCGGCGTTAATCATCGGCGTCAAGTCTGCGGGTACTACTGACCAGTAGTAGCATTCCATGTCGATAAATTTCAGCAAAGTTGTGTCTTTTATGTAGCGCCGCGCAATGTCGCCAGTATTCTGGGGCAGATATTTTACTAATCCCAAACAGGCTAAAGGATTCTGAAAAAAGACTCGAACTAGATATCCAGGTTCTTCTAGGGATAGCAATTCCATGCCGTTGAGACAGTTGAAGACGTTCCAACATTCGCCGTAAAATTTCTGGATGCCTTCGCGCTCGTGGGGGAATCTGTCAATTAATTCTTGCAAGTATTTGTCATAAGCCTGGGGAACTTCGAGATCCAAGCTGCTGGGTAGATGGTAGTGAAGCTGTACGGGGTCGGGGATTGTTTCTAGGGTGACGTTAACTGCTTTGAGGGCGCGGGTGAGGAGGTTGGTGGTGCCACGCTGTCCGAACCCAAATATCATGGAGGCTCCGACATCAAATCTGTAGCCTTCTCGATCGAAATATCCAGCACTACCCCCCGGAATTGTGTAGCTTTCGAGCACCAAAACTTTGGCTTTCTTAGCTGCTAGCTGGGTTGCAGTGACGAGTCCGCCAATGCCGGAACCGATGACTATCACATCAAACTCTTGCTCTGTCGGGCGGGAGTTGGCGGAGAATAACTGGGATTGGGTAGGAGCTGACATTTGGTTAAAAATCTTAATATTTCTACAATTTTACAGTCGATCGCTCCAGAAGGAAGAAGTTCGGCAACGGATTATATAACGGATGTAACGGATGTAACGGATGTAAGGAAGACCGAAGTTAGGCAACCGATAATGCCCGCGTGCCCTATGCGCCATGTTTCAAACAGAAATGCTTCAAAAAAAATGCGGGAACAGTCTACCATTGCCGACTGCCCCCGTCTGCCTATCCTTTGAGAGGAGAACACTGAAAATTACTATAGCCTTATTGCTAAACTATGTCAATACAATTGCCAAGATTTTTCAATAAGCAGGCGGAGGTCGGCAAACGAAGAACGAAAACAGTTGTACGATTTGAGATTAAAGAATGGAAGATTGTGGTAAGTTGCACAGAGCGATCGTTAGCGAATTTCTCGAAAAGGATCGCACCGCATAAAATCCTTCAAACCTAGCAATCTCCCGAATTCCCTCATGCCCCTGCAACTGCGCGTTTACGTTCCGCCCCACCCGTTAATTAAACACTGGCTGGCTGTCGCCCGCGACGCCGCCACTCCATCGGTACTTTTTCGTTCTGCGATGACAGAATTGGGACGCTGGCTGGCCTACGAGGCAATTCGAGATTGGCTACCGACAGTTGAAGCAACGGTGCAGACGCCTTTGAGTCCATGTCCGGCGACTTTTATTAACCCGGAAGCTCCGTTAGTTGTGGTACCGATTTTGCGGGCGGGTTTGTCACTGCTGGAAGGAATTCAGACGGTTGTGCCGCTGGCTTCGGTTTACCATCTGGGTATGGCGAGGAATGAGGAGACGCTGGAGCCGACTTGTTATTTGAACAAATTGCCGGCGCAGTTTAACCCGGAAACGCGGGTGATAATTAGTGAGCCGATGCTGGCGACTGGCGGGACGATTGTGGCGACGATGCAGGAATTGATTTCACGGGGAATTAACCAGAGTTTGATTCGGATTATTTGTGTGGTGGCTGCTCCTCCGGCTTTGAAGCGGCTGAGTACGGAGTACCCGAGTTTGGTTCTTTATACGGCAACGATCGACGAAATAGTCAACGAACAGGGGTTTATTGTACCTGGTTTGGGTGATGCGGGCGATCGAACTTACGGCACTTGAACCAGGGAATTTTAGATTTTCGATGGACTAGACAAATAACTGTGGGGCTTCTATCCGTGTTTGGGTGAGTTGAGCAATTTCTGGAATTGGTTGCGGAAATCTCCGGGAAAAAAAGATGGGGCTGGTGCAGGTAAAATCAGGCACAGAGAAAGTTAAGATCCAAAGTAGAAATCAAAAATAAATAGCGTTTAGCATTCATTGCCAGTGAAACTTGATTCTGTACCGCCAAACTTGTCTGCTTCTGACTCAGAAACCCCCAATTCTGATTTGCCACCACAAGTACAACTACAAAAACTTAAAGAGATTTCTGAAATTTGTGCTGCTTCAACCCCGGAGCAGGTAGAAGTTTCGGTGAGTGCAAATCCTAAGCTTTGTCAGGAAGAACAGCAACTGAAGCCGAAGCATTGGGCAATTTTTGCTTCGACTTTTGCAACTATTTTTTTGGCGGAAGTTGGAGATAAAACTCAACTCGCGATTTTGTTGATGACGGCTGAATCTCGGAATCCTTGGATTGTGTTTGCGGGTGCGGGTTCGGCTTTGATAGCAACGAGTTTGTTGGGAGTGTTGCTGGGAAGGTGGCTGGCGACTCGAATCGATCCGAAAACTTTGGAGAAGGCTGCGGGAGTGATTTTGCTGGCGATTTCGGCGGTTTTACTGTGGGAAGTCCTGGGTTAAACGATTTTAGATTCTAGATTTGAGATTTGGGAATGATATCATGTGCGATCGCTTGACCCAATAAATAAGGTTTGTAGTACGGACTTCAGTCCGCTTTATGCTGCGGACTGAAGTCCGCACTACAAACCGTTTTTGTGATGGTAATCAACCGGACATGATATGACTGTGGGGTGCATCTCACTTTGAGGAGGGCGAAGCATGACCGCATATAAATTATTAGTTATAATCCCATATTGACTACGGTCATGCTTCGCCCCTACAAACATAT
>NZ_JAUBOJ010000049.1:0-19726 GCF_036700185.1 Microcoleus sp. BM001215392
TAACCGACTTTTGCTATGAGGCAGGGGTTTAAACCCCTGCCGGACTGCCGGACTGTCGAGAGAGCTAAAGTCATCTAAAAACAGTTAACAGTTTACTGTAACGCGGGGCAATCGGTGTTTAAAACCGCACAAAATTTCCCAGGAAATAGTTCCTAAAATTTCGGCCCAATCATCAGCAGTAATTGTATTTTCCCCATCTTGACCCAACAGAGTCACCACTTCCCCGACTTCTAAATCCGGAATATCCGTAACATCTAACATTAATTGATCCATCGTCACAGCCCCGACTTGCGGCACAAATTTGCCCCTAACTAAAACCTGCATTTTAGTAGAAAGATTGCGCGGAATTCCATCTGCATAGCCGATACCAACTACGGCAATCTGTGTCTCGCGCCCAGCGATAAATTTATAGCCGTAACTGACGCCAGTGCCTGCTGCAATTGTTTTTACCTGCGTTACCCGGGCTTTTACCTGCATTGCGGGCTGCAAAGAAGCGATCGCCTGCAAGTGAGGAGCGGGATAAAGACCGTAGGTAGCCAAACCTACGCGCACTAAATCGTAGTGCAAATCGGGGTCTGTGAGGGCGGCAGCAGAGTTTGCCAAGTGCAGGCTGCGGGGGTTAATTCCTGCTGTTTTAATTTGGGCGATCGCCTTTTTGAACCGTTGCTGTTGCTCTCTCATCACGGCCGTATCTGGACTGTCGGCTGTCGCCAAGTGAGAGTAAATGCTGGCTAATTTTAAATTTGGCAAATTATTGACTAATTGCACAAATTCTGTTGCGTCTTGCCAACAAGTACCCAAGCGAGACATTCCCGTATCTAACTTAGCGTGAACCGACAAAGATTGCTTGAGACTGACGAGAACTTCCGAAAAAATTAGGGCTTGTTTGGCAGTACAAATAGTGGGCTGCAAGTGCCATTGGGCGATCGCCTTTACCTGTGCCGGTGTATTGGTTGCCCCCAACAGCAAAATCGGTGCTTCTATCCCAGCTTCCCGCAATTCTATGCCTTCGGGAATTGTCGCCACTCCCAGCCAACTAGCACCTGCTTGCAATGCAGTTTGACTGACTGTAACAGCACCGTGCCCGTAAGCATCAGCTTTCACAACTGCCATCAGTTCTGTGTGGGGAGATAAGAGATTTTTAAGCTGTTTTACATTGTGAGTTAAAGCTGCTAAATTGATTTCTACCCAAGCCCGCTGGCAAAGTCCGCCGTCACCGTCCCACAGCACCGTCTGGCGGGATTTTTGGGTTGTCGATCCTGCGGCCGTTTGTTCCTTACTCAACATTGTCGATCGCTCCTACTTGCTGGCATCATTCAAAACTGCTCGGAGATTTCACCCTAGGTTTGATTATAATAAAATTTGCCTTTGAATCAATCTTATACCAGTTAAAAAAAATCCGGTCAGCGCAGGCAAGCTGTCAAGCACGAGGAACCTCAGTCATTCCCAGTTCTTCAAGTCTCAAATTTACAATCTAAAATGGTATGAGTTGGTGTATCATAGCATCAAAAATACCCGGTAAAAAGTATGGACGGACTGGCTTACCTGCATTTAGCTGAAACTTGGGAAACACCCCCAGCTCAAACTCGATCGCCAAACTCGAAAAAGCACCTAAATTTAGCTGCGACTCCTTTACTTTTCTTTACAATCTGTCTCACAATTTTAAATTTAGTATATCCCGCCCTCGCCATCAAAATGACCAAAGGCGATTGGGGCCCGGAAGTTGTGGAACTACAGAAAACTCTGCAAGCATCAGGACATTTTGGCGGTAAGGCTACAGGATTTTACGGTTCCGTAACCCAGGCTGCGGTGAAAAAGTTCCAAACAGAAAACAACCTGAAAGTTGACGGAATAGTCGGCCCTCAAACCTTTTCGGCCCTGAAAGGGAAGTCGCCAGCCGCCAGCGCTGACCAGGAATCTGCGGAAAAAACAGCATCAAAGGTCGATCGATCTTCGCCATCTCCTACCGCCACAGAAAATAGCAACCAACTCGAAGACAAAACTCAAAATCAGCCCCAACAACCTATATTTCAAAAACCTTTTTTACCACCATTTAAAACAGAAATTCCTGCCCCAAGCCCTGAAAAAGACGAAACAGAAGCACCAGGCAAAAGGCTTGTAAATAATCAAAGTAAAATGACTTTGAAAAAAACCATTTACGGCAAAATCTCGCCAAAATCAATAGTTTATTCTGGAGCGGGTTTGTTCTTTGCTCAAAACATGATGTACAGCCACAGTATAACAGTTTACGATCGCAAATTTAAATTAGTCAAGACTATTTCCGATACAGTAAACTTGTCAAAATTCGGCTTTTCTAAATTCAAAGGCAATTATCAAGGTTCTCCCGTAGAAGCAGCTTTTTCAACAGATGGCAAATATGGCTATGTATCCAACTATCAAATGTACGGCTCTGGCTTTGACAATCCCGGTAGTGACAAATGTTCTCCATCCGCAAAACACGATCAAAGTTTCCTGTACCGCATCAACACCAAAACATTAAAAATAGAAAAGATAATTCCTGTAGGTGCGGTTCCGAAATTCAATGCTGTTTCACCTGACAATCGTTTCGTACTCGCAACCAATTGGTGCAGTTGGGATTTGAGCGTAGTTGATATCAATAAAAACCGCGAAGTTGAGCGGGTCAAACTGGGTGCATATCCTCGGGGTATTGTGGTCACTCCCGACTCAAAAAATGCCTATATTGCTGTCATGGGTTCTTCCGATATTGCGAAAGTCAATCTCCTAGACTTTTCGGTAGAATGGCTAAAAAATATTGGCAATGCGCCTCGTCATTTGACGATAGATCCCAACGGTCACTATCTTTATGCCACTTTGAACGGTGAAGGAAATGTGGCAAAAATTGACTTAAAAACTGGTGAAGTGGTAGATAAAGTTTCAACAGGAAATGCACCTCGCAGCATGACAATTTCCGGTGATGGAAAACTGATTTATGTGGTTAACTATTTCTCGAATACTGTTAGCAAAGTCAGAACAAGCGATCTCAGAGTGCTGCAAACAGTAAATGTAAATTCAAGTCCGATTGGGATTACCTACGATCCGGAAACTAATCAAGTTTGGGTAGCTTGTTATTCGGGCAGTATTATGGTGTTTCAAGATTAAACTAGCAGGTTTGTAATGAGGACTTCAGTACGCAGCAAAGGAGGAAAAAAGACTAAGGTTATTAATACAAACCAGGTTTGTAGTGAGGACTTCAGTCCGCAGCAAACGAGAAAAAAAGACTAAGATTATTAATACAAACCAGGTTTGTATTGAGGACTTCAGTCCGCAGCAGGTTTGTAGTGAGGACTTCAGTCCGCAGCAAATGAGGAAAAAAGACTAAGATTATTAGTAGAAACAGGTTTGTAGTGAGGACTTCAGTCCGCAGCAAATGAGGAAAAAAGACTAAAATTATTAATACAAACCAGGCTCGATCGTTCGGACTTCAGTCCTCAGAAAATACAAAAAAAAGGACTCTCCGTCCTTACTACAAAAAATAACGATTTACTCTGATTCTGGGGCGTGGCTTTGGCTGCGCCCCAAAATTTTATTTAGACGGCTTAACAGGCTTCATAACATAGTCTGAAGGCTTAACAGGCACTTTGCCTTGTTTCGCCATAGCTTCGTAAATCATGGCTGCTACTTCGGCACGAGTTGCTATTTTATTTGGCTGCAACAGTGTGGGTGTCGGATGGTTAACAACAATGCCTGCTTCCGTGGCGGCTGCTACTTTGTTGAGAGCCCATTTAGGGACTTTTTTTCGATCAGTATAAACTTGTAATGTTTGGCTGGGTTTTGCTGAGGGTTTCAGGTTTAAACCGCTAGCTAAAGCTGCTATTACTTCGACGCGGGGAACTTCTTTTTCGGGACGGAAGGCCTTGTCTGGGTATCCTTTAAGATATCCAGTTTTGACGCTGTGGTCGATCGCCCCAGCGATCGGGCTGCTGTCTTTTACGTCTTTAAAATCAACAGGTTTTCGCCGCGGTTCTTTGTCGCCTATTCGCTGAATTAACCGCGCTAATTCGGCTCGTGTCATCGGTTCGTCGGGGCGAAACTTGTTGTCAGCCACATCACTAAAGATTTTGCGATCGACTAAAGCTACAATGAACGGACGCGCCCAATATTTTTCAGGAACATCCGAGAGTTTAACCGGCCCGGCTTTTGGTTGAGCCGCTTTCGGTTTAGTAATGACTGGAGGGACACTCTCGCGCCCGATTGGCGTTTGGGGAACCACAATCGTCCCCATGGGAGGAACCACTGGTAAAACTGGCCCTAAAGGTGCGACTGGGGCGATATCCGGTTGCGATGGAATAACGAATGTAGAGCGCGATGGCACATCCGAATTCGGCTGCACAGGTGTTAATATTGTCGAGTTCCCAGGTACAGCAGCAGGTTGAGAGAAAACCGCTGGAAATTGCCAACTTCTGGCATTCAATCGATCGGGATTTCTGCCTGTTACCCAAAAGAAAATTGCTCCCATCGTGCCGAATGCCACCAAGATCGCAATCAATTCATCGAATCCTAGAGGGTTTCTTTTCCCTGACGGAGGTTGTGAAGAAGACATACTTGTCACCTACATATCAATGTAGCAATTAAATCACATATTTTTTGAGTCTGGCAGAGGCAGAGCTCGCCAACTAAACTATTCCAAACTTCTCACCGTCAATATCTGCGTCGGCGTAGCATCGGGAGGATAGAGAAAAGATAATTCAGCAATTGTGCGATCGCTGCGGATGTTTGCAATCTCTTCGATCAGCGCCTTCTACCGCCGTTCGAGCGACTGCGACTCGGTTGGCGAGAACTTCTACCGCTACCAAAACTCGGACTGCGCCTGTTTTGATTTTGACCGGGCTGCGATCGCCTCAAATCGCTGCCGCCGTAACCCGAACCAGTCGATCGATTCGCCCCGGGCGCTGCTGGATTCCGCGAGGGCACATTCGATGTGGGCGATCGCAAGCGGCCAGTCGTCCTTAAAACTTGACGGTTTCTCACAGCCGGAGGCGGGGCTTGGTAGCGAGTCTGGTATTGATTCACAGCTTGGCGGTAAGTATTCCCGTACCCGCCATAGCCAACCATCACCACACCCGGCTGATAGAATGGCGGCACGTAATATCGCGGTGTAAACAGCAAACTGCCGATCGCCTGACCGGCCAAAGCACCCGCAAACGGCGCCCAGAAGCCTGATTGCTGGCGCACCACCACCGTTTCCTGCTGACCCGTTTGAGGATTAGCAACAGTTTGGGTAACGTTGTGAACGTACTCAATTTTAAAATCTTCTGTCAAATGCAAGCTCGCTTTATTGTTATCCAAGCTGAGATAACTTTTCTTCCCTGCCGAGATTTCTTCCTCCGTCAAACGAGCCATTTGCAAATCGGTAGTGCGGTAAACTGGCGTAGAGCCGGGGGGAGTATTCAGCAACATCAAACTGTACTCGCCATCACTATCATCATAGGTAGCTTGCTGTACGGGATATTGACCTTGAGTCAAGTTATTGCTCGGTGCCGGACGCGCTGTATTCACACTCCGATTTGCCGGAGGATTGGGTGCCTGATTTACACGTGTTTCCGTGCCAGGAGAACCGCAGGCCGTTGCTGTCCACAAGAAAGTTAAAGCCATTAAATAAATTGTCAGTTTTTGTAGCATCATAAATAATTATTGGTAATGGGTTCTGCCGTCGGGTCGTCTGGCCGTCATTTTACCAGAAAGAATTGGTTGAAAGCCCTTGCGCCGGAGCGGGATCAATTTAAATCAGACTATTCATTACTCCAATCCTCGGACTTATAGGTAGAGTTCGCTTTCAAACTGTCACAGGTCAACTGTCAACTGTCAACTGTTGAACCCCCCGTAGCCGAAGGGTGGTCATTGGTCATCAATGCGCGATTTTTAACATTTTTTTGGGTCATTGCGAGATAGGCTATACATGAACGCGCTCTATTATGAAAGCAAACAAGAGTATCTGTTTTTCGTATTGTTTAGTCTCTTAAACTGTGTTATCCCACAACGATATTGAATTCTCTAATGACTACCTCCATACCCGATCGCACTTGATACTCAACTCATTATTTATTCGCTGCTTGAGGACTTACGTCCTGATTACTAACCTTTTTTGGTGAAGATTTTCGAGTTTTCAAAGAGGAATGAGTTCCGGGAAATTGACCAAAACTTGGTCGTTGGTGAGTTCGTCTCCCAACTGTGCCGGAGAAAAGTGAACTTGCACAGCTCGCAGCCTTTCCTGGTAATGTAAATTAATCAGTGCTTTTAAACCGACTTTCAGGGCGTCGAGCTGTGCGAGGTCAGTTTCTAGGGCCGGAACTTCCCCTTCATAGGCGACTGTCAGCATTACCACGACATTTCTAGTTATCGGTAAAGATAAGGGAGAATTTTTATCGTAAACAGAAGTGCTGTGTTGAGGCTCGCTGAGATAGCGATCGGCTGAATCGGTAAAAATTTCATCGACATAATCGCCCGCTTCCCCTTCATCCCAAAAAACATCGCCTTCATTGGCTGCGGCTTGCCAGTAGTTGTCATACTGCAACAGGTGATTGCAAATTTCTACCAGCCCTTCTCCTAACGCTGCTACGTCGCCATCGGCATCAATTGCTTCTCTGGCGGTGCGGTTGAGAACTCCTAACAGCGGTGCCACTTCTTCGCCTGTTAGCTGAACGAAGATGCGGCAAACTGCCAATCGAGTTTTACCTGTAAATTGATTGAATCGATCGCGCCAAGCATTCATAACCTATACTTGTAAATCTGTAGGGCTATATTTACAACAGTAGCAGGCAATTGGAACTCTTGCCGTCTACCCTCAGATTGATCTGAAAAGTATTTTGAGCGACTTCCTGCGCCTACTGTCTCGCTTTGATTGAACTATCGGTATCAGACTCTAATTGCTCTTCATTCCTATCAAATTAGCAAATTATCTGCGTTTATCTGCATTTATCTGCGGTTTATTTCAAGCATCAAAGAGTTAGGCAATTCAAATCAATTGAGTTAATTACTTGCAAAAATAACTGATATTATGTCCTATCGATTACCATAACAAAAAGGGAACGCACGTGCGTTCCAATATTTTTCCAGTTAATCGACAGGATCTGACGCATAAACCTAGTTCGATTGACGAAAATACATAGATTGCAGCTTAGGAACGCGAATTAAATAATTTGTATTTTTCTTGTGGGATGGGCCACAACAACAACAATGAAAATTGCTGTGTTTATTTAATTCCCGTCAAAAAACCTCCAATCTTGTAAAATTGGAGGCTGGTTGAGCGAATATTTTGGTTGCAGATAACTATTTGACGATCGCGCGATCCACTTGTTCGATCGCACTTTCGGCACTCACATCAGAAACTTGGGTTCTAGGCAAATCCAGCTCGCCCCCCGGAGCTTCCGGGTGTTCGCGAACGGCTGCAACCGCATCTGCTGGCTCAATTACACCTGCATCTGCGATCGGATCGATCGGCTCCTCAAAAACTTCAAAATTATCGCTCATCGCAGCGCAAGCAGCAGAAACGCGCTGGCCGGCGCGATAGCTCATGTAAGCTGCACCGGAACCGAAAATCCCAGCCAAACCCAAGAAACCGAGAATTGCTGTTTTGTTGGATCTCCACGGATTCATGCTATCGGAACCCCCAGAACCTAGGAGTGTTGTCCCAGAACCAGATTGAGCGGCTCCAGATTTGTTGTAGGAACAGGGCAAAGCAGATGCGCCGTCACCTAGTGCAATGCTGCTCGCGATCGCGACGGTGGAAGCAATGCCAGCTAACACTTGAAACTTTTTCATGGTGCTCTGGATTTTGTAAAGGATAAGTGAAGTACCCCAACTTGCTTGGCTGAAGTTGGGGCTTCCAACACAGTTAACAAGGACGGTCTTATTCGTCTTCGGAGTTTCCCGTCTCAACAGCCGTTGCCGCCATCCTGCAAGCAAGATTTTGGACTGACACCGCCGACAACAAGGCAGCAATCCCACTTCCTGAGATTGTTTGAGTTCTATTCGTACAACGCATCATGGATTTACGGCAATAGCCAACCAGCAAGATGTGTTCCTTCCCCCTTTCTCATGCGGCGTTGCAGGGCTAAAAGCCTTTTGTGGTCAGCCATGTGGGTGGGTCAATGACCAATACAAGCCTAGCATGATTCTTTGTAGAGGGTTCCGAGAGATTGGCGATTTCGCTTCGCTACATCACCCTGGCTTTCATCCCCCACATGAGCCATGGAGCACCTCGCTTCGCTATTGCTCCATGACATTCTTGTGGGGGATGAAAGCCGACTCTGTTAAAAAATAAATGGTAACAGCTCTTTACAAATGTATCAACTCGAAGCGCGGCCCAAAATCACAGATCGATCGCAAATGTCAGCCCCCGGGGGCGATCGCCACAATCTTTTGAAATTGCCTGTTTAAAAAATTGAAACCATTGTCTGTCAAGCATTTCGGTCAAAAAAAACTCAAAATAAAAATCACGCGCTCCCCCTAGGGCGATCGCGATCGAATTAGAAAACCTGAAGTCAGACAATAGAAATTTTAATCGCAGGGGGCAAATACTTGATGACAAACTACTTTTAAGGCTACTTTTGAAAAGACTTAGTTATTGGAAAAACTTTTATTTTTATGACAGACACCGGGAATCAAGGCATTGAGCGAGAACCTCATCGATTGTTAGTGACGGGCGGGGCTGGATTTATCGGCTCGAATTTTGTTCATCACTGGTGCACCAGCTATCCGGACTCACGAGTAATCGTACTCGACGCTTTAACCTACGCCGGTAACAGACAAACCCTAGCAAGTCTCGAAGGCGGAGAAAATTTTCGGTTTGTCCAAGGAGATATTTGCGATCGTGCCCTAGTCGATACCTTGCTCAAAGAAGAAAACATCAACACAGTCGCCCACTTTGCCGCAGAATCCCACGTTGACAGGTCAATTATCGGGCCCGGCGCCTTCGTTCAAACCAACGTTGTCGGCACCTTCACCCTGTTAGAAGCCTTCCGCAAGCATTGGGAAGCAATTGACGATGCGTCTGTCAAAGCCCAAATGCGCTTCCTCCACGTTTCCACCGACGAAGTTTACGGCAGCCTCGGCCCCGACGACCCAGCATTTACCGAAACCACCGCCTACTCCCCTAACAGTCCCTACTCAGCCTCCAAAGCCGGCAGCGACCACCTCGCCCGCGCCTATTTCCACACCTACGGCCTTCCAACAATCATCACCAACTGTTCCAACAATTACGGCCCCTATCACTTCCCCGAAAAATTGATTCCACTAATGTGCATCAATATGCTATTGGGCAAATCGCTGCCAGTATATGGCGACGGTCAAAACGTCCGAGATTGGCTGTTCGTGCTCGACCACTGCCGCGCCTTAGATGCCGTTATCAACCGCGGCCAGCCCGGGGAAACCTACAATGTCGGCGGCAACAACGAGGTAAAAAATCTCGATTTAGTCAAAATGCTCTGCCAGCTAATGGACGAATTAGCTCCAGATTTGCCCGCGCGTCCTTGCGAACAACTGATCTCATTTGTCAAAGATCGAGCCGGGCACGATCGGCGTTATGCGATCGATGCCAACAAAATTAAAACAGAGTTAGGTTGGACTCCCTCAGTCACAGTTGAACAAGGTTTGCGGCAAACTGTGGAATGGTACTTAGCCCATCGCGAGTGGTGGGAACCCCTGCTTTCAGAGGAATATCAAAATTACTACCGCAAGGTTTACGCTCATCAGTAATTGGTAATTCCTAATTCCGGTAAGGTGCGCGCTGCGCACCCTACAAATTATTGTGATTTAATTAAGTCTAATTCCCTATCACAAACATTGATGCTTGTCAATCTTTGTGAAGATTTAGTTAACAGTCATCCCAAACGCATAAATTTAAGTGCTTGTAGCTGATAATTTCTATAGAGTTACAAGATTAAGCATTTTAAAAGCTTTTAGTAAAAAACAGAAAGCAGCAATGACCGAAATCAACTGGCTCAAACAAGTCCAAGAACCTAAATACTGGCTGTTAGGCATCGGCTCCGGTTTGATTGCCCTCCACCTGACTCTGACTTCCAGAACCAACGACACAGACCTATTTGGCACAATGTTACTGTTTTGGGGAGTCGTGGCATTTCTGATTTGGGAAAGGCACGAATCCTTAACCTTTGAAAGCGGAATTTTTGCCAGCTTTTTTGGGGCATCGTTAATTGCTTTCATCTTGCTCAAAAGTTCCTCCATATCTGGATACGACTTTTTTATCAGAGTTTCCCCTTTCTTATCTGGAATCAGTCTGGCTTTGCTAGCTTCCGGCACAAAACGACTGAAACAATATTGGCAAGAACTGCTAATACTTGCCTATACAGCTATTTCTCCCGGATTGATCGGAAACTTCGTTGACGTAGCCCCAATAACAGCAAAATTTTCAGCTTTCATCCTGCACTATCTAGGATTGGAAGTGGTACGGAAAGGAGTATTTCTCATCCTAGAAAAAGGCAGCGTGGAAGTGTATCACGGCTGTTCGGGCGTGAATGCGATTCTACAATTGTTAGGACTAGCGCTGGTTTTCTTGCTGATGTTTCCGACAACTCCGGGTCAAAAGATTGTCGTGCCAATCGTGGCAATAATTACTGCATTTGTCGTGAATGCCGCGCGAGTTGCTCTCATGGCCGTGCTGGTCTCGCTATCTCAACCGCAAGCATTTAAATACTGGCACGAAGGAAATGGTTCGGTAGTCTTTTCAATGATTGCTGTCTTCATTTTTGGGTTATTCTGCTGGTTTGCAATTTTGAAAGACGAACCCCAAAATAAGGAAAAACAGAATTGCTAATGGCTATTACCTATTGGAAACCACTGAGGATTTCCCTGTTGGCTGTTACTTTGGGAGGAGTTTTGTTGGTCGCCGGAAAATTGATATTTTATCCCTCCGCAGGCAATAATGTGGCAACCAACTTTGACTTTCCCCCTGCGGTGCCTCTAGCCGACTGGAAACAGCAGAAGAGCGCGCCGCTGGCAATTACCGAAAATTCCGAATTCAAAGCTGCCCGGAAATATGAATATCAAAAAAATGGCACCAATCTAGAAATAGAGATGCGCTACGCGGTCAACACCATTGGGGATGTTGAAGGTATGATGAAGGGAAATACTGTTCTCAAGTCATCTCCTGATAAACTATCATTAGCAAACACTCAAAGTGCGGGGTTTCACGGAATTTTGCAACAGCAAAATCGACTGTATTTGAGTTCCTGTATCAACCCTCGCGGCGGTGCTACAGTGACTTCCCAACAGTTTAGATACAATCGAAATACTCGCGATTGGCAGCCTAACCGCATTTTGTTTTGGCTGTTGGGTAGGGGAAATATTCAAGACAGGCGCTGTTTGTGGACTCAGATGTCTGTACCTTTGGATAAAACAACTCCAGAAAATGCCCAAAAACTGCTAGAAAATGCCTGGGTTGATTGGCATGGATGGTGGCAACCGCGCTTTCCCGAACCTTAAGTGAAGTCCATAGGATTTAGGCACGGGTGGTCGGAAACCGGGTTGATGGACGAAAATTATTCGCAGTAGCCCGCAGTCAGGGTAAAAAACCCGGTTTCTTTGCTATTAGTGGGTAAGTCCCGAACGAGAGAGATTTTTGTTAACAACAACTGTGATTATTTTATGAATGACGTACAGGGCGAGCAAGGTTTTTCTATCTACAGACTGCGTTGGATTGGCTACGGTCTATTAATTCTATCTTTATTAGATACGATCGCAGTTTTGATACCAGCAAATTTTGGCAATCGCGTCTGGGAATTGCAGACGATTGGCGCTGTAGTGGAACGAGTACCAGTTCCTCTGCTAGCAATGGCGCTGATATTTTTTGGAGAAGGATACGACCGCACAGGTTTTGAAGATTTGTTGTTGAAAGTTTTGTCATGGGTTTCTCTGCTGCTGGCGGTGATTTTTCTGTTGATGCTGCCTTTGGGAATTTTTGGCACTATTTACGTCAACAACCAAAACAACAAACAAATTAATACTCAAGCCAACCAACAATTAGCTCAGTTGCAGCAGGTGGAAGACAAGCTAAACAAGGGCACTCCTGAAGATTTGAAGAATTTGGCGGGGGAACTTACCCGTTTGGGAGTACAAGCGGATACGCAAAACCCGCAGGAATTGAAAAACCAAATTCTTTCGAGAATTACTCCGGCTAAGGAACGCTTGCAGGCCCAAAGCGCCACGGTGCAGTCGAGTCAGCGGATGGGGTTATTTAAAAATGCTATTAAGTGGCTGCTGGGCGCGCTGATTTCTAGTGTTTTGTTTTTCACAATCTGGCGCGGTACTGATTGGGCTCGTTAGTATTTTGAAGTTGGGTTCGGTGCGCGTTGCGCACCTACAAAATTATTAATTTAGGTGCTGAGCGATGGTATTTTCTAGTTTTTCGGCAATACCTTCTACCCAGTTTTCATCTTGCTTGGTGTAGCTGCGCGGCGCGTTAGCACCTAAGATTAACACGCCTTGAGTGCCCAGAGGCTGACAGATCACTCCTTGGGTATTTTCTGGCAAATAGTCGAATTCGATTTTGCCGGGATAAATATCGAGCTTTACTAAATAAACTGGTTTGTTTTTGTCGAGGACTCGCTGCAATATTGGCCCTGGCTTGACTTCGGGATTGATGCCTAAGATGCCGCGCCTCAATAAGACTTTTCCTTGATATACAATGACGATCGCCCTTGTCGCAGTATTTGTCAACAGCAAACGTGACGCCCAGGCTAATTCTAGCTTGACGGCATCGGGCAAATCCGGCGCCAGCTCGAAGCCTTCAGAGCCGATAAGCTGTACCGAATCGGGCGATCGCGCTTGCACCTGTTGCCACAGCAAACCTGTTAAAATCAGCAGGGCGCTGATAATTACTCCCAAAACGTCCGATCGAGCTTGAGAGTCTGTAATTTGTGGCGTCAGCAAGCGGTTGACCATCAGCAGCGTACCTGCTAACCCTCCCGCCACTAAGGGTAATTGTCGCAATACTTTATTTGGGTCGGATTTTGTCATTGGTCATTGGTCATTGGTCATTGGTCATTGGTCATTGGTCATTAGTCATTAGTCATTAGTCATTAGTCATTAGTCATTGGTCATTGGGAGTATCTCAGTTTTGTAGTGCGAGCGTCCCCGCTCGCGAGTATCATGATACTTGCGAGCGGGGGCGCTCGCACTCAAAGAAAAAAAGTTTTTACCAAAAAGAGATGCTCCCATTAGTCATAAGTCAGCAGTCATGAGTCAGCAGTCATGAGTCAGCAGTCATGAGTTATTAGTCATGAGTAGTTGGTAATTTAACAACTGCCAACTGCCAACTGTCAACTGTCAACTCTCAACTGTCAACTGTCAACTCTCAACTGTCAACTGCCAACTGTCAACTGTCAACTGCCAACTATCAACTGCCAACTGTCAACTGTCAACTCTCAACTGTCAACTCTCAACCGACTTCGCCAATTTCGACAATTCGCTGGAATAGATAGCCGGTACCGCGGGCTGTGAGAATTAATTCAGGATTGCTGGGGTCGTCTTCCAACTTTGCCCTCAACCGGGAGATGTGAACGTCCACAACGCGGGTGTCTACGTGGCGTTCAGGCGTGTATCCCCAAACTTCTTGCAAAATTTCCGATCGCGAAAAAGGCTCTCCAGAACGGCTGACAAGCAGCTCTAACAAGCTGAATTCCATGCCTGTGAGCCTAATTCGTTCGTCGCCTTTGTAAACTTGGCGCTTGTTGGTGTCAATCCTAATGTTGGTGACTTGGATGACTCCAGAACTGGGAATGCCGGACGTGCCATTTTTGTCAACCCTCCGCAGTACCGAACGAATCCGGGCTTCGAGCTCTTTGGGAGAAAATGGTTTGACAACGTAATCGTCGGCGCCCAATTCTAAACCGGTGATGCGATCGGCTACGTCTCCCAAAGCGGTTAGCATGATGATGGGAACGTCTGACTCTTTGCGTAACTCCTGACAGACGCCATAACCATCAAGTTTTGGCATCATCACATCCAAAACTACTAAGTCGGGTTCGGTGTTGCGAAATGTTTCGAGAGCTTCTTCGCCGTCAGCAGCGGTGACAACATCGTAGCCAATCATGGAAAGGCGAGTCTCCAGAATGCGGCGGATACTGGCTTCGTCATCCACTACCAGAATTTTTTCTTTATGATTTTCCAATTTACCGAGCACTCCTTAAGTTACATTTCAGATAATGTTATTTTTTTTTACCCTATCATAGAAGACACAAACTCATTAGCCTGTGGCGATCGGTCTGAAAGCTTGATAATTGCTTTAACTCAGACTTTTTCAAATTTTAAGGGTGACTATTTATCATAAAACAATGCCTAAGCCTCGAATACAATATATTTGTCGGGAATGTGGGTATGATTCACCACAATATTTTGGCAGGTGCCCTAGCTGTCACAAGTGGGATTCTTTTGACGAGCAGTTAGAACCACATACTGCTGGTGGGCCACGGGCTGGTTTGACTGGGGTGACAACTAAGGCAGTGGGCGGTTCGCCTCCTGATAAGTCGAAGGGTCAACCAAAGGTATCTTTTAGATTATCGCAGATTTCCGACCAAACTCAGTCTCGCTGGCCTTCTGGCTATGGGGAACTCGATCGAGTTTTGGGAGGTGGGATTGTTCCGGGATCGCTGGTGTTGATTGGCGGGGAACCGGGAATCGGGAAATCGACGCTGCTATTACAGATGGCGAATATGTTGGCGCGCAAGGATAGAATACTCTATGTTAGTGCGGAGGAGTCTGGTCAGCAAGTAAAATTGCGATCGCAGCGTTTGGGTGTGGCTAATCCGGTTAATTTGTCAAGCAATGGCGGAAATAAATCTGATAGCAATGGGGATGCTAAAACGGATTCCCAGGACAATTCAGCGGAGAATTTCTACTTGCTTCCAGAGACGGATTTAGAAGTTGTTTTGCGGGAGTTGGAAGCGCTGAAACCGAATGTGGCGGTGATTGATAGCATCCAAACTATTTATTTTGCTAATTTAACATCGGCTCCAGGTTCGGTGGCTCAGGTACGGGAATGTACGTCTGCTTTGATGCAGGTTGCAAAAAGGGAAAATATTACTTTATTCTTGGTTGGTCACGTTACTAAGGATGGATCTTTGGCGGGGCCGAGGGTTTTGGAACATTTGGTAGATACTGTACTGTATTTTGAGGGCGATAGATTTGCTTCTCATCGCCTTTTGCGATCGATGAAAAACCGTTTTGGCGCGACTCATGAAATCGGCGTTTTTGAAATGGTAGCCAATGGTTTGCGAGAAGTAGATAATCCGTCGGAGTTATTTTTAGGCAATAAAGATGAATTTTCTCCTGGTACTTCGACGACGGTTGCTTGCGAGGGAACTCGACCGATTTTAGTGGAGATTCAGGCGTTAGTCAGCCCTGCGAGTTTTGGTTCGCCACGCCGTTCTACTACTGGTGTGGATAGTAGTAGATTGCAGCAAATTTTGGCTGTTTTGGAGAAAAGGGTGGGGATTCCTTTGTCTAAATTGGATGTGATTGTGGCGTCGGTAGGCGGGTTGAAGGTGGAGGAACCGGCGGCGGATTTGGGGGTGGCGATCGCAGTTGTGGCCAGTTTTCGCGATCGGGTAATTGATGCGCGCACAGTTTTGCTCGGAGAAGTCGGTTTGGGAGGACAAGTGCGGCCGGTGTCCCAATTAGAGTTACGGCTAAGGGAAGCGGCGAAATTGGGTTTCAAAAGGGCGATTATTCCTAAGAATCAATCCGTGCCAGATTTGGGGATGGAAATTATTCCGGTGGCTAGAGTAATCGATGCAATTATTGCGGCGATTCCGGCTACTCCGGCTCAGTTGCAGTCTGATGATATGGAAGTACAATCTGTTGATTTGGAGGAAGAGGATTTATCGAATTGAGTTAGAATGGTGATGTTTTCAACAGTTGACAGTTGACAGTTGACAGTTGACAGTTTGAGATGGACCTCTACCTATAAGGAAGAGGATTGGAGTAATGAATAGTCTGATTTTAATTTCTCCCTCAAAGGGTTCCGGCTTTTAACCAATTCTTTCTGGTAAATAGATATTAAGGAGGCACAAGTTATGTATCTAGTAGACATTGTTGAGGCTAAAGAAAAACTTCTGGAATTAATCGAAGCGGCGATGAGAGGTGAAGAAGTTGCCATTAGTAAAGATAATCAGCCTGTTGTAAAATTGGTAGGAATTCCCAAACAAGCTAAACCGAATCGACAAGCAGGGAGTGCTAAAGGAATGGTTTGGATGTCCGATGATTTTGACGAACCGCTAGAAGAGTTTAAGGAGTATATGGAATGAGGCTGTTGTTGGACACTCATGCCTTTATTTGGTATACGACAGACAGTTCAAGACTGAGCATAACAGGGCGATCGCTAATTGACAACGGAGATAACGATATTCTCCTGAGTACAGCTAGTGTCTGGGAAATGGCGATTAAGCATAGCATCGGCAGGCTAAACTTTAGTCTGCCTTTTATGGAGTTTGTCAAGCAGCAAATAGCAGTTAATAGAATTGAGATACTCGAAATAAGTTTTGACCACATTGAGGTTGTGGCTTCACTGCCTTTGCATCACCGCGATCCATTTGACAGGCTGATAATTGCCCAATCTATGGCAGAACAGATACCCGTTTTGAGCGTTGATGCTATTTTTGATGCTTATGCGATCGCGCGGCTGTGGTGAATTAAGTTAGTATAAAAATAAAGAGGCGAAGATGAAACAATTTAGAATTATAATTGAAAAACATCCCGACGGTTATGTAGCCTATCCCCTTGGCATCAAAGGTGCCATAGTTGGTGAAGGTGACACCTATGAGGAAGCATTAGCTGATGTCAAGTCAGCTATTCGCTGCTACATCGAGATATTCGGCCAAGAAATTATGGAAGACGAATCATCCGCTGTCGAGACTTTTTTAGTAAAGGCAGAGGTGGCTATTTAATGTCGAAATTTCCTGTCGATGCTCCTAAAAAACGAGTCATCAGAACATTTCAGTTTTAGGGTTTTAGGATTATTAGAGAACGCGAACATATTGTCATGGTGCGAGAAAATCAGGATGGCACGGAGACTCCGCTGGTAATGCCTAACCACGATCAAATAAAATCAGGGACACTGAGAGCAATTTGTACTCAGGCGGGAATTTCAAGAGAGGAATTTTTAATAGCTTATGCACAAAGTTGAGTGGAGATGCTATCTAAGCTCGCACTTAAAATATGTCAAATTATCGATCGCCATAAGTTATAAATGTTTCAAACTCCCAACTGGCAATGCGTACACACCCTTCACGGACATTCAAGTTCGGTAACTTCTGTTGTCATCACCCCAGACGGACAGACTATAGTTAGCGGAAGTTCTGATAGTACCATTAAGCTGTGGAACCTCAACACAGGGGAAGAAATTCATACTTTATCAGGACATTCACAAGGGGTTACATCTATTACCCTCAGCCCTGACGGGCAAACTCTTGCTAGCTACAGTAAGGACAAAACTATCAAACTGTGGAATCTCAGGAACAGACAACAAATTTACACAATTAGTGGACATTCTGAGGAAATTACTTCTGTAGTTATCAGCCCCGACGGGAAGACTCTCGCAAGTGCGGATTATACAACTATCAAAGTGTGGAATGTTAGCAATGGAGAAGAAATTAGGACTTTAAAGTGGCAAGTAAAAGTATATTATGGTTTTTATCTTGCATTTAGCCGTGACGGGCAGATTCTAGTTACTAGCAGTGGAGATGATTATGTTTCTCTAAGTGCAGTAGCTTTTAATTTAACTACTGGAGAGGAAATCTGGGCAAAAAATTGGCAGGATGGTATGGACTCTGTTTATTCAATGGGTGTCAGTCCAGATGGAGAAAGTTTGGCGACTTTTCACATATCGAATAGCACTATCAAGCTATGGAATATTTATACTGGAACAGAAATCTCTAATGTTGCGGAAAATTCAACGGCTTATAACTGCTTAGTTTTTAGCCCGGATGGCAAAATTATCGCAACTGGTGGGTGCGAGTGTGAGAGCGAAGATGATAGTAGCGAACCCGGAACTATCGAACTTTGGAATCTTGATACTAAAGAAAAAATCTGCACTCTCCTAGGGCATTCATCGGAAGTTTACTCTGTGACTTTTAACCCTGATGGAAAGACTCTAGTTAGTGGCAGCGATGACAGTACGGTCAAGATTTGGCAAAGAGATTTATAATCTCAGGATTTTTTTATTACTTTTAATTAGCTTTTTAGCAGAAATATGAACAAAGCAAAAAAACAGCGCAAAAATCAGTGGTCAAATGAACTAAGCGACATCATTCGAGGTGCATCGGGCGGCTTTTTGTTCGGGATTCCGCTGCTGTATACGATGGAGGTTTGGTGGATCGGTTCCTCTACTAAACCAGCGCAAATGTCGATCGCCATCGTAACTACTTTTCTCGTCGTTTTCTTGCTGACTCGCACCGAAGGTTTTCGCAAAACTAAGGACATCGGCTGGCGAAAAGCTGCAATCGATACCGTAGAAGCGATCGCGATTGGCATTGTCTGCGCCGCTGTCATCCTGTTTTTGCTGAGGGAAATTACGCTGGATACTCCGCTGCAAGAAGCTTTGGGGAAAATCATCTTTGAAGGCCTGCCCTTTGCCTTGGGAGTGGCCCTGGCAAGTGGTTTCTTGAGCGGCGATCGCTATCAAAGCTCAGACAGCGACAGCGAACCGATGATTAATCCCACTTTAGCAGATATCGGCGCTACTTTAATCGGCGCGATGATAATTGCTTTCAACATCGCCCCAACTGACGAAATTCCGATGCTAGCATCAGCTATTTCGCCGCCTTGGCAATTAGCTATCATCGCCGCTTCGCTGCTAATTTCCTACGGTATTGTCTTCGCAGCAGGCTTTACTTATCAAGCAAAACGCCAGCAGCAGCAAGGCATTTTTCAGCGTCCCCTCAGCGAAACTGTGATGGCGTATTTAGTATCGCTGGTGGCTTCTGCATTTATGTTGTTTTTCTTCCACAAACTCAGCTTTGACGATCCGTGGTCTGTTTGGTTGGGCTATACGTTAGTATTGGGATTGCCGGCGACTGTTGGCGGCGCGGCGGGGAGGTTGGCGGTATGAGTGAAAGTAATGCCGAAAGTAAGAAGGAACAACCGCAAAAAAGAACTTTTGCTGAATGGGTGACATTTGCGATCGCCTGTTCGATCCTGTCTACCGTCACCGGACTCGTGCTCTACAACTGGGCGACTAAAAAGCAGGAACCTCCTGCGATCTCTGTGACTCGCAATGAGCCAATTCGCGCCACCAAAGGGCAATTTTACGTGCCGTTTAAAGTTACTAATACTGGTGGCGAAACGGCCCAATCAGTGCAAGTTGTAGCCGAACTGCGCGTCAACGGCGAAGTCTTGGAATCTGGAGACCAGCAAATTGATTTTTTGTCAAGCGGCGAAACGAAAGAAGGAGCTTTTATTTTTAGTCGCAATCCCAGTCTAGGTGAATTGATTGTGCGATCGAGCAGTTATCAATTGCCTTAACAAAGATTGGATTCGGCGGTTTAAATATATCAAAAGTCAATTGATCGTGTCTCGTAAATCACACCATAAAAAAGGTTCGTAGTCAGGACTTTAGTCCTTGAATTTCTGCGGACTGAAGTCCTCCCTACAAACTAATAAAAAAGGTTCGTAGTCAGGACTTTAGTCCTTGGATTGATCCGGACTGAAGTCCTCACTACAAACTAATAAAAAAGGTTCGTAGTCAGGACTTTAG
>NZ_JAUBOJ010000049.1:19826-27449 GCF_036700185.1 Microcoleus sp. BM001215392
AAAAAAGGTTCGTAGTCAGGACTTTAGTCCTTGAATTTCTGCGGACTGAAGTCCTGAGTACAAACAAATACCAAAGGTTCGTAGTCAGGACTTTAGTCCTTGAATTTCTGCGGACTGAAGTCCTCACTACTAAGCAATCTGCGCGATCGCCCTACCGCTTCACCATATTGTGTTCCCACTTCCAAACACAGCTAGAAATCAAGTTCGTGCAGACATGAGCCGTAATTGGTACTAACAAATTGCCAGTAGCTAAAACACTGTAACCCAGCAGGAAACCCACAGCCGTCGCCCAAACAGCATAAGGCCACTGATCCATTCCTCCCAAGTGCAGAATTCCGAAACAAAAACTCGATAAAACTAAACCGGTTACATTCAATCCCAAACCAGATAGCATTACGCCTCGAAATAGCAATTCTTCGCTAAGTCCCGGTAGCAGTCCCAGCCAAATTAAATCCGGCCAAAACAAAGGTTTGAGCACTACTTCTAAGTAAATGTCCGCACTCCGGCGATAACCGGGCCAGAGTTGGTATACGATCGCACTACCGCCTGTAATTGCCAATCCGATCGCAAATCCTTTGAACAAATCTATGACGATCAATTTTACGGGCAGAAGCGATACCGATCCAAATATCAACCACAATTTAGCTACCGCCAGCAACATAATTGCTGTCACGCCCATTGCTACTAAAACCTGAGTGCGCGTCAACGGTTCAATTTCGGGATTTTCGGGAAGTTTTTCTGGCACTTAATCAATTTTAGATTTTAGGTTTTAGATTTTAGATTTGTTGAGTTGAGTCTGACAAACACCGCAGGGGGGAGATGTCTGCACTCAAGGAAGCTGGGCTGATGCCGGCTCGTAAAGCGACCAATACGCCGATCGCCTCTAAATATGAGTTTACCTGCAAAGCTTTGATTCCGAGTTTTTCTGGAGTAGCCTGCATCAGGGTTTTGTTGTCGCCCACTGCGATGATTTGTACTGTCGGTCGCCGGCTCAAACTCAGAATAGCACTGCCGCCGCAGGCTGTGGCGGGTATTACCACCGCATCGACTCGATCGGCAGTAATGGATAATTGGCTGTGTTCCTGGGCTTTCTGTGTTGTAAACTGGGGAGCTTTGCTTAGTCCTGCGAGCACGCAAGGTAAGAAAGTATAACCGATTTCCTCCGCAGCCGATCGCGGGGACAGGTGCGGATCGAGGGGAAGTGGCGACAGGGCGGGGGCGTGGGCGCAGGGAATTTTAAATGTTCTGACAATCAGGTGACTGATGACTGCTTCGGCGCCTGCGAGGGGATCGACTCCTTTGCCGCGGCGGTAGTTTTCCAGGGCGATACTACCTTCATCGTCGGGAAATCTGGCCACAACTGCGATCGCCTGGACTTTGGCTTGTGCGATCAATTTGTCGGCGGCGCGCAGTAAACTGTCGGGATTGCCGATCGTCCCCCAGGATGCCCCTGATTCTGAAATGCGCAATTCTACTTGCAGGGGGCGATCGGTCAAAATACAGTCAGTTATGTTTAAACCCAATGTGGCTCTAGCAGCATCAACGGCTTGTAAGTGGCGCAATTGTAACTCAGGTTCGATCGCGCAATCCACGATCAAGCCGATGCGATTTTGATGTACCGGTTGCAGTCCCCAGCATCCGGCGGCAAATTTGTCAAGAGCATAACCTTCGACGTAAAGGGCGTTAGGTATGGGCCAATAAAGTTGAGCGCCGTTGAGGACGTTGGGGTGAGCGATCAGGGTGTCGGAGATTTGGGCGATCGCCCTAGCCACAGGTAGCGCATCTCCTGCAAACCCACCGATCGAGGCTCCAACGCCTGTGGGGACTATCAAAACCACTGTTAAAGGGCGGGGGTTCACGCTGCTACCGGGGATGCTTCCACGAGCACGTAGCCTTCTACCAGGGCTTTTTGGCGATCGACATCCACATCTGTGACTGCCCAGCGCAGGGGTTCGCCGTGTTTTTGCAGTTCAATTTCAATGGCCGAGTGGAGTTCTTCGGCGGTGTCGCAAAGGTCAACTTCTGCGGAAATGAAATGGGTGGTCATGGGGCGATCCATAATGGTTTTACCGCGATCGGTATTGCTGTCAATTTTAGTCTATTTTTAGGATTTACCGAACTGGCGATCGTAAACAATGTCTTCTTTTTCAGTTTCTATCTTCAAGTGCGATCGGGGAAAAGAAACACAAAGTAACACATAACCTTCAGCCTGAAGTTCGGGACTAACGCCCATACAATCAACCTGCTTGAGTTGACCCTCAACAACCTTAGCAGCACAAGTAGTACAAACCCCCGAATTGCAAGAGTTGGGCAAATCAATCCCCGCGGCGATCGCAGTTTGGAGAATTGGTTGATCTTCCGGCACTTCTACGGTATAAGTGCTGCCTTGGTGGAGTAATTCAACAGTGTAAGTTTGAGACATATTTCAATTATTGGTTTTAATTCCCAATTGGAATCTACGGTAGATTTGCAAACAAAGCAATCAGTATTTTACCGCCATTCGTCACTTTGTGCAAATTTACATTTTTTTGGGAATATTCAAGGATTGAGGGATTGAGCGGTATTGAGATTTTAGTCGTAGGGTGCATCGCCACAAACCATCTCCAACTAAATATCGACCATCTCATACATCCGCACTTGGATTATTCAATAGACTTGCATTCCATTCCCCAATTAAAATATAATGTAGGTTTTTCTGTGTTTTTATGCCTTTTATCTACAATTTTTCTATTAATAAAAGTTCATCAAATCCACCTAAAATTATTTGGTAGAAAAGTTTTATCAGCTTGGTATAAATAAGTAACCAATCTTTTACTTCAACCCAACAACTCATCAACAGCCACACTAAAACCAGCCAAAACAAGCTGAGTGCTAATCGTAGAACCCAGATTAAAAGTCAACTTTTGAGATTGAGTCATAATCATAATCCAGCGACTTTCGGGAAAAACAATCCAAACTTCCAGACAACCAGAATCCAAATACTCTTGTGCTTTCAAAAAAATATCTTCCGCAATATCAGTAGGAGAAACAATTTCAGCAATTAATAGCGGACTTTGAGGAAAAGTAGCAACATCGCCATATTCAGCAACAAGTTCAGCAGTCAGATAAGCAACATCAGGGCGACGCACTCGCCTGTCAGTGCGACAAGGAACTTCCGTATAGACTTCGCCGCCTTGTCCGCTAGATATCTTGTAACTTCTCCAAGAAAAATCTAGTCTAGATTGGATTCTACTGTGTTTTACTGTCATGCCATTTTTCTCCGATATTTGCCCGTCCACCCATTCCATATCGTCGGGTGGACTAGCGATGAAGTCTTCTAGAGAAACATTTTCTGATAAAACGGCTGCCATTACCATAGCTATTTACTCCCTTATAACTCCTAATTAACGTCGTCGGCGGTAAGGTGCGCACTGCGCACCCTACATTTTATCTTTTTTTGTCAAGCAAATTACAATGCCCAATACCTAATGCCCAATTTACTCAATATCAATTTGATTGGGAGGATTTGGTTGACTAAGTTTGTCATCCTTCAAAGTTTTGCGTCCAGAAGTTGCATAATCCTTATACAAATCCACAAACATCTTTGTCAACTGCTGTAAAGAAAGCTGTTCCCCATTAATTTGAGCTTTCATATAAGCTTTCAGCACTTCAATGTAAGCCAAACCGAGGGCAAGCGTGAGAGTTGCCGCCGTCGCACCGGAGATAGCTCCGCCGACAATTGTACCCGCACCCGGAATCATTTTAATCAAATTAGTCACAATACTTCTACCAACAGCAGTCACTCCACCAGCACCGCTAATAGCAGACAGCATCGCTGAGACAAACCCCTTATCAAAAGGCATTCCAAAAATCACAGTAATATTCGCAATCATTGCCGTTTGCATCGCCATCAAAATCGGCGCATCAGCAAACGGTACGGGAGTCGCGCCGACAATCGCAGAGCCCGCCACATAACCGCTTACATACTTAAATGCCATATCGGATTTGAGCGCAACATTAGCAATTTGTTCTTTGACAAAAGCTTTTTTAGCTACTTCCGGTAGCAGTTGAAAAGTTGCATCGACCAACTTGTCTAAACCGTGAGATTTTACAGTATAATCCTCATCAATTTCTTCCGGTTCAGCCATCACGGGGATGATTTGACTGACTGGCAAATTCATGTGTTCCAGTTGCTTGAAAAACTCGCTCGGTTTTTTTGATGTAGTTTGAGTCAGAACTAAAATAACTGGTACATCTTTAACTTCCATTTCTTTTAGCCAGCTTTCCTCTACAGCTTCTATTCTATTGGCGCTGTGATTGATGCAGTACCAGATGACGTGTATGTGTTCTTTGGGGTGCAAAAGTCTTTGGTCTTCAATCAGTTTAGCAACGTTTAATTGAATAACTTTAATTTGTTCGGCGTTGAGTTCCAGTCCCGGAGTGTCGTAAACTGCGATCGGGCAATTCGGTTTGGTATATTGGCGGATGCCGTGAGTGACGGGGCGGCCGACTCCGGTTTCGGCTAAGCGCTGGCGAAACACAGAATTGATCAGGGTACTTTTGCCGACTCCGGTTTTGCCGATGACTAAAACATTGCACTGTCCCACTTGGTTTTCGGCGTCTTTGAAAGCGTAGTAACTTTTGTTTAAAAGCTCATCTAGGGAAAAGTCGTCTGACATGGCGTTTTGCTCCGAGAATAGTGGGATATTAAGGATTAAGCATTCATTTTTAATATTAAGCCCACCGAATAGAATTCGGGGAGTTTACGGGCACACAAACGAAGTTGTTAATGTTAAGCCCGCCGAATAGAATTCGGGGCTACACAAACGAAGTCCGCGCAGGCGGACTGGGAGAGTCTTAAGAATATTGTAGCAATTTGAGTTCAGAATTAGTGGAACGCTTAGAGGAGAGTTTTGTGTCGCGAATGTGGCATGAAAGGTTGTATAATTTAGTTTAAGCTAGCAATCGATCGACCTCAATGCTAAAACCGAGCAGGATTTGCTGAGTGCTGGCTGTATCGCCAGATCGAAATGTCAGTATTCGATCGTGAGTCATCACGAATATTAAACAACTTTCGGGAAAAACTAACCAGACTTCCTGACAGCTAGATGCTAAATATTCTTGTGCTTTGAGAAAGACATCTTCAGCAATATCGGTAGGTGAAACTATTTCGGCAATTAACGAAAAACTTTGGGGTAAAGTGGCAAGATTGCCAAATTGTGCAACTAATTCAGGTGTGAGATAAGCGACATCAGGGCGGCGAATTTGTTGGTTAGTGCGACAAGGAACCTCGACATAAGCTTCTCCCCCTTGTCCGCTGGAATCTTTATAATCTCCCCAGTAACGACTTAGCCTTGACTGAATTTTACCCGTCTTTAGTGTCATGCCATTTTTCTCCACAAGTTGGCCGTCTACCAATTCCATGTTGTCGGGTGGCTCGGTGACGAACTCTTCTAGAGCTAAATTATCTGATATTATGGTAGCAGTGACCATCGTTATTTCCTAGCTTTTACAAAATTCACTTATTACTATTATGACCGATCGGGAAGGCGATCGTACTTTTGCCGAAACTGCTGAAATTATACTGCAACGCCGTCAGGTAGAGCGACAGGTAAAAACCTGTCGCTTGTCGGCATTACGGGTATTTCCTGCACTCAACTTATGCAAATAAATCAGTTTCTCGGCTCATCTTTACAGAACAGCAGGCAGAGGGAACCTTGCAATAGCGACATTCCCAATCGCTAGGTTTTGGGTTCGGAGGTTGAGAATTACAAAGCATGGCAATTAACTGCTGCAAACGCTGTCTAAATTGCTCATTAACATACCACTTGGGAATATCTAAAATGCAATCTCGATAAACTAATCGCCCGTGCGGAATGTGACCTTTAAACAGATCTTTGGTTTCGGGGGCAAAGGGCAACATTGACATATAGAGAAGCACTTGCATTTTATGTGAATCTTTGCGCTTGCCTGTTTTGATATCTTCGACAACAGCCCAATCATCTTTGATAGCAATAATGTCTGGTCTGCCGGCAACGCAGAGTTCAAACATTTGACCTTTATATTTGAATGAATTTTGATTTTCAACATAGACGGTGAAACCTTCTTTTTGCAGTTGTACTGCTCGTTGAATCAGCTTTTCTTCATGTTCTGAGGGGTCATAGGTACTCGGTTGTTTTTCATATTGATAGTGAGTTCGTTGCCATAATGCGTGTAGGCAATCTTTTTCGGTTGCTAAAAGTTCGGCAATCCCAGTTACAGTGGCGTAGGGATTAAATCTTTTTGGCGCTTGTGTCAGCTTCATAATCAACTTCCTTTTGGTTAAAATTCAAGGTTCATAGTTTCACTATAAAAAAGTTGACATAGTTGGCAATACCCTTGACGTAGTTGTTTTTATAGCGAGCTAGTTTTTCTAGTTTATTTATTTGAAATAGTCTAAATAGTTGAAATAGTTTGATGATTTGAGTGCCTTTTCTTTCTGCTAGGGATGTGCTAGATTGAAAGAGAGGTTTCAGAAACCAGGTTTCTCGCTCGTTGCATAATCAGAGGTATCCCGATGACTCCTGAACAAAAAAAGTTTCTTGGCGACATTGCCGCAGAAATGAAAACGCAGCCGGCGTTTAATGATAGAGAGTCATTATTTTTCCCACTGCGCTTCGATAAAAATCGCCCTATTGCAGTTCAACATAAAGAAATTGCTGAAAACTTAATGCCAAAAGATCCTCTTCTTGGAGGTGTAAATTATGCAAGTTCAATCGGCACAACGGTGCAAAATATTGTGAGTGCAATGGTAGGGAGATTAGAAACCGAACACAAAAAAGCAATTTCAGGTCTATATGAAGCGGAAATGAGAGCCGATGGGGTTGATGTTGATAGCTTACTGAATGGAAAAAAAGGAGAAAAAGGTACTTGGGAAGTCGTTTATGATTGGATGTGGAATCATAAATATCTGCGGTGGCTTGATGAAAATGGCTGGCAATTTTTGCAGAAAAAAGCTAAATCGCCTCCCAATTGGCTACAGTTTTTGACCGAAGAGGAAATGACAGCCGTGCAGGTAAATAGAGGCTTAGTTCGGCAAACACCTCCCCCTTCGGTACAGAAAATTACGCTAACGATTCCGGCAAATCAGTCGCTTTGGATGGAGATTAATTTAGAAAGTTTAGAAAGTTCTAATTATCAATTGCTGTTGTTGAATCGCAGCGAAGATGGGCAATGTTTACTATGTCCATCATCAGGCTATGCACCGAATTCTATTATGGAAAAAAGGGTAACTTGGTTTCCTCAAAAGGATTCTTGGGCAGATTACAACAAGCAAAACTTTATGTTTGGAGAAGCAGGAAATGAGGAATTCTTAGCAATTGCCTTGGAAAAGCCTTTGAGTTTGCCTTGGTTAACCCCCCACCAAGAGGAAGAATTCCCCGAATGGAATGCTGAACGGATTAAGGAGTTATTTGAACAGTTGGAGCAGCAAGGCAATTGGCAAGTTTTTTATCAAAGTTTTGAGGTGGTGGAAAAACAGTAACCGGTAAGATACAAACTTAGTTTCTTTAAGAAGCCGGATTTCTAACCTACTCAATACTTTGAATAAATTTAATGTTATTTCTCAGCCATTCATTGACCAAAACTTGCACTTCAATCTTTTTA